>DASWHH010000256.1:0-5301 GCA_036398295.1 bacterium | reverse complement strand
CCTGTGGTTTGTCATGCCCGAATGCTTTTGTCGGGCATCCATCATCCCCGCTAAATGGATTCCCGCTAAAAACATGCGGGAATGACATAAAAAATGTTTTGCGAGAATGCATTTTCGGCTTTCTTTCTAAAAAAACGACCCGTGCCGTTAAACCTCAGCATGAAGATACTTTCGGATTTTTGGACTTTTGGGAGAGCCCTATGCTTGGAGGAGAAAATGGTTCGAAAAATGTTGGGATGGCTGATTTTCGTCATAGTGCTTGGATGTGGCAGGGAACAGCAAACCGATGATCGTCCCACCATTGCGCTGGTGTTGAAAACTCTAAACAATCCCTTTTTCGTCGATCTGCAGAATGGCGCCCAGGAAGCCGCTGACAGCCTCGGCGTGAATCTGGTGGTGCAAGCGCCCGAGCGGGAGGTGGATGTGGAAAAGCAAATGCAGATCGTCGAGAATCTCATTCAGCGCCGCGTGCACGCAATTTGTGTGTCGCCGAGCGGCTCCAAAGAAATTGTGCCGGCCATTGTCAAAGCCAATGAGGCCGGGATCCCGGTGTTGGCGGTTGACACCCGCGTTGATGAAAATGTCCTACATGGCGCCGGCGGCCGAACGGTAACGTTCGTCGGCTCCGACAATTACGAGGGAGGAAAAGTTGCGGGCAAATATGTCGTGAATGCCTTGGGTGGCAAAGGCAAAGTCGCCATTCTTGAGGGCATCCCTGGCCATGAAACCGGTGACCAGCGCTTGCGCGGCTTTCGCGAGGTCATAGCAGCTCAACCTCAGATAGAAGTTGTGGCGGCGCAGACTGGCAACTGGGAGCGCGATCAGGGTTTCAACGTTTTCCAGAATATCCTGCAATCCCACCCCGCTGTGCAAGCGCTGTTTGCGTGCAACGACATGATGGCGCTCGGAGCCATCGAGGCCATTGCCGCGGCTGGCAAGGCCGGCCAGATCATAGTAGTTGGATTCGACGCAGTGAGCGATGCTCGCGAGGCCATCAAACAGGACACGATGGCCGGTTCCGTGGCCCAGTATCCTTTTGAAATGGGGAGGGCAGCGGTGCAAGCGGCGGTTCGCGTGATCAAAGGCGAGACCGTTCCGGAGTACATTCCGGTGAAAATCGAGTTAATTACCAAGCAGAACCTGAGTTTGTTTTACACGACAAAGGAATAGAATCACTAATTTCACCTGTTACACGAATATTTTATCGTAAAACTTTTTCGCCAATCACTTTCTGAAAAATAGAGATGAAACTCGGTATAGTACTTTCCACTCAACCGGCCTCGTTTTCGGCGTTGGCTTACCAGGGTCAATTGACCGAGAACATCGCCAAAATTGCGGCGCTGGGCTATGACGGTGTCGAGCTGGCGGTGCGCGATCCGGCTTTGCTGGATGTACCCTATATAATGAAGGCGGTGGCGACGAACAATCTGGTTGTGCCGGCGATTGGCACCGGCCAGGCGTTTGCCGAAGAAGGGTTGTCGTTCACGCATCCGGATGGCGGCGTTCGGCGGGAGGCGGTGGCGCGCATCCAGTCGCAGATTGAGTTGGCGGCGCAATTCGACGCGGTGGTGATCCTCGGCTTGATTCGCGGCAGGACCAGTCCGCAGATAGATCGCGAGAAAGTTCTCACCTGGTTGACGGATGCGCTGCGCGAATGTGTCGACCGCGCCAGCCGCCGCGCTGTGAAACTGGCGCTGGAGCCGATCAATCGTTATGAGACCGATCTCGTCAATACGGTGGCCGACGCCATAGACTTGACCGAAAGAGTGGGCGCCCAAAACCTGGCATTGCTCCTCGACAGCTTTCACATGAACATCGAAGAACCCTCGCTCTTTGACAGCATCCGCCAGGCTGGACCACGTATCTGCCATTTTCATGTGGCCGATTCCAATCGCTGGTATCCCGGAGCCGGGCACATCGATTTCAAAAGAGTTGTGCAAATTTTAAGAGAAACAGGTTACAAGGGATTTGTGTCGGCGGAGATTCTCCCGCAACCGGATCCGGACACCTGCGCTCAGAAAACCATAGACACCATGAAACCATTATTGAAAGGAGCTTAACTGTGAACAGACAACAGCTCATTGACAAACTGACTGCCGCTCATGGCGACGACAACTCCCTGTTTGACTTGGCCATCGACGGAGGTTCAGCTACCAGGGTCTATCCGAAATCGATACACAGGGCTGAGGGCGCCTATCTCTTGATCGGTAAAGTCGGATACGCGAAATACCTCTACTTGATTTCCGTTGAAAAAAAAGCCGGGCTGCTTGACAGATTTGAAGGTAAGAATTTACTTAATGATAGGGACCTCACGATCAAGCAATGCGAATTGAACCATCCCCACGCTCAAGTTCTGCGAGAAATATTTTCTTTCACGCGACCGGTCCTGATTGGCATTGACAACTCATTTGGTTATGGCGACCGGCTGGGGCTGGCCAACCCGGCGCACGTGCGCGCCGCGATGGAGAGCACTATGAAGCCGATATTGGCCCAGCAGTCTATTCGTGAATTGCAGCGCACGGCGCGCCAGCCCGAAGAAGTGATGGATGCCGCCACCTGGGCGGTGTTTCAAGAGGGCTACCACGACGGCTTTGGCTCTGACGCGGATCATCTCAAGACTCCTGAGGACATTGATTTGATGGTTAAAGCCGGCTTTACCATGTTCACGATTGATCCGAGCGCTTTTGTGATCAATGAGGCCGATTCCATTTCTGTTGATGCGCTGGTGGAAAAAGCCAGGACCCAGCCGTGGGTACAGTTGCAGGATACGTTCGAGAATTTCATGCGGCGCTATGAGAATCACGTCATCGAGGTGGCCCCGGATTTCACTTTGCGCCCAAGCCGCGAGCAGATCTTGCGTGGGGTGGTGAAGTACGGCGGCGTCATCGCGCATACCGCAAAATTGTATTCCTACCTGGAAACAACCTATCCGGATCATCCGCGCGAAGTCGAAGTCTCGGTTGACGAAACGGAATCCGTGACCTCGCCATTCGAGCATGTACTCGTGGCCAGCGAATTGCGACGGCTGGGCGTTACCCTGGTCAGCCTTGCCCCACGGTTCGTCGGCGATTTTGAGAAGGGGATCGATTTTAAGGGCGATTTGAAATTGTTTAAGATAGAATATACCAAGCATCTAAAAATTTCTGAAAAGTTTGGGCCGTACAAATTAAGCGTACACTCCGGCAGCGACAAATTCAGCGCGTACCAGGCGATTGGCTCTATCAAAGACGGACGCGTGCACGTGAAAACCGCCGGCACCAGCTACCTCGAGGCCTTGCGTACGATCGCTAAAGCGAATCCGGTCCTCTTCCGGGAGATTTATGATTTCTCGCGGGCGCACTATGAAACCGAGAAAAAGACCTATCACGTTTCGGCTGAACTGCAAAAGGCGACGCCATCATCTCAGCTTGCAGATTCCGAACTGTTGGGGCTTTTCGATCAGAACGATGCCAGACAGGTGCTGCACGTCTGCTTCGGAAAAGTACTAACAACAAAAGAGAGCAGTGGGGAATACCTCTTTCGCAAACGTATTGTGCAATGCCTGCAAGCGAATGAAGAAACGCACTATACGTTTTTGCTCAATCACTTTCGCAAGCACCTTCGCCCGTTTGCCGGCCTGGAAGGCTAAGGACGCGACACAGTTCTTGAGCACGCGAAACCGGGGACGGGAGACGGTAAATCGGTAAGTTCATGAATCCAGGTTTCCCGTCTCAGCGTTCCAGTTTCCGGTTTTCGCTTTCCGGCTTTCCGGTCTTCTGTCTCCGGCTTCAGATCACCGGTTTCCCTTCTCCTTTCTCCGGTCTCCAGTTTCCGGTATCCGGACTACATTTTCCTTAAGAAAATTATACGCATTCTGGCTTCCGGGCGGTAATATATCTCCAATTCAACCAGAGGTTCGAATCTATCCGAATCAGAAGCAGTCCGGATTGCTTTGATTCTCTCTCAAATTTCAGTTAAGTGATGTAAGTCGTTTGGAGGACATTTAATGACCATCCGAGGAGCCAGGCTTTTTTCGTTTTCAGCTTTGCAACACTGCCAAGCAACGGGGGTGAAACCGATTGGGTTCTTTGGTTTCCTGCTCTTAGCCGCCCTGACCGTCTCGTCTGCGTATGCGCAGAATTGCACCTCAACACCGGTAACACAGGGTTACCGCGATTTCAACTACGGTAGCACCGTAATCGATTTCCCAACCGCCGAAAAACCGGAGAGCAAGCTATGGATCAACGATGGTTTTTGGTGGGGTTCGTTGTGGGATCCAAGTGCCAATCGCTATCGTATTTACAAATTTGACAAAGACGACCAATGCTGGCAAAATGTCGGTCCGGATATTGACGACCGCGCGAACACACTGTCCGATGCCCTGTCAGATGGTCAGAAATTGTACATTGTTTCACATTTATATTCCGGCAGCGGTCCCTCCCGACTTTATCGATATAGCTATAATAACAGCACCGATTCCTATACCCTCGATAGTGGCTTTCCCGTAAATGTCAATCAGAACAATGCCGAGGCGCTTACCATCGCCAAAGATTCTAACGGCAAACTCTGGATCACATGGGAAAACAGCAATAAAATCATGATCAACCGCTCCACCACGAACGATCAGACCTGGGGCACTCCGTTTCAATTGCCGGTACAGGGTGGAAATGTCGCCGGAGATGACATTTCGGCCATTTTATCAATCGGAAGCAATAAAATTGGGGTGATGTGGAGCAACCAGAATGACAAGAAAATGTACTTTGCCGTGCACAACGACGGCGACGGCGATACCACCTGGCAACCGCGTGAGGAGGCTTTGGTGGATCAGAATCTCGGGGCTGTGGCAGACGATCACCTCAACGTGAAAATGAGCAGCGATGATGGCGGAAACGTGTTTGCCATCACCAAAACCAGTCTCAGCGGTGGCGATGCACCCCTCATCTATGTGCTAAAGCGTGCTTCCAACGGCTCGTGGTCCCGGCACATCTTTGGTTTGAAAAGGGATAATCACACCCGCCCCATCCTTTTAATTGATGAAGAGAATCGAAAATTATATGCATTTGCCCGGGATAATAACGGGGTGCAGCGGATGAAGAACACCAGTCTGGACAACATCAGCTTTTCGCCCGGACTAGGCGAACCGTTCATCAGCAGCAGCAGCGACGACGATGTCAATAATGCTACCTCCACTAAACAGAATTTGAACAGCTCAACCGGCTTGTTGGTGTTGGCCAGCGATGAGGGCAGCCACAACTACCTGCATAACTTTATTGACCTTCCCAGCAGTGGTCCGACTCCTGACATTACGGTGACGCCATCATC
>DASWHH010000255.1:0-4768 GCA_036398295.1 bacterium | reverse complement strand
GCTATCGATCATAATTGTCAATTACAACGTCAAGGACTTTCTCGAACAGACGCTCATTTCCGTCACCAAAGCGCTGCAAGGGATCGCGGCGGAAATCACGGTGGTCGACAACAACTCCAACGATGGCAGCGTGGCGCACGTGCGTCACCGCTTTCCGGAGGTCGCGATCATTGCCAATCGCGAAAACCTCGGTTTCGCCAGAGCCTGCAACCAGGGATTGCGTGCCGCGCGCGGTGAGTTTATGCTGCTGCTCAATCCGGATACGATTGTGCAGGAGGAGACATGTTCACGGGTGCTCGATTTCATGCGCCAGCGCCCCGATACGGGTCTGGTGGGCTGCAAAATTCTCAATCCTGACGGTTCACTGCAGTTGGCATGTCGTCGTAGCTTTCCCACGCCGTGGGTGGCGTTCACGAAGCTGAGCGGCCTGAGCCACTTCTTTCCCAAAACCCGGCTCTTCGGACGTTACAATCTCACCTACCTCGACCCTGGGCAAACCCACGCAGTCGAAGCCGTGTCCGGCTCGTTTATGATGATCCGTCGGGCGGTGTTGGAAAATGTCGGTTTGCTGGATGAATCGTTTTTTATGTACGGCGAAGACCTCGACTGGTGCTATCGCATTCACCAATCGGGCTGGAAAGTGCACTATTTCCCGGGTACGCAAATCATCCATTTTAAGGGAGAAAGCTCCAAGCGCTCCGAGTTCGATCATCTCAAAATGTTCTATCAAGCCATGAGCCGGTTCGCGAAAAAGCATTTCCATACCCGCTATTTGTTTATGCCATACTGGGTGTTGTGGTTGGCCATCTGGGGGCGCGGCAGCTTGGCGTTCTTGAGCAAATGTCTGAAGTACCTGGCCGTACCGCTGACCGACCTGTCGCTGTTGTTGTTGTCTTTGGTGCTGAGCGTGTTTATTCGGTTTGAGAATCTCGATAGTCTGCACAGGTTTACACCGGTGCTGGTCATTTATTCGATCGTCTGGATGGCGGCGCTCAACTATTTCGGAAGTTTTGGCAGCCACAAGTTTTCGCTGTCCAAGGCGACGCTGGCGGTCACCGCGGGATTTTTTGGCAACGCCGCGTTGACCTTTTTTTTCAAGCAGTATGCCTTTTCACGCGCGGTCGTGCTGATGGCGGGATGTTTAAGTCTGCTGGCCTTGCCGGGCTGGCGGCTTTTTGTGAGAATCCTCCCCCGACTGGGAATCGGCCCATTTCAAGGTACGTTGGGTAAAACCCTGCTGGCCCGCAACACCCTGATCGTCGGCGATGTGGCGTCGGGGCAGCGGCTCATCAAGAAGTTTAATTCCCAGATCGATGCCGGCTACAACGTTCTTGGGGTTGTCAGCATGAATGGCACTGGCAGCGACAGGGTTGAAGAAGGGGCGCCGGTGCTGGGTGCCATCGACGACTTGAACGACATCATCAGGAACAATAAGATTCAGGAGGTGATTTTTTCGACCACCGATTTGTCCTTTGACCGCATTTTGAGTGTCATCGCCCAGTCGCGGCGGCAGCGAGTCAATTTCAAACTGGCGATCAGCAGTCTCGAAGTCGTGATTGGCAAAGCCAGCATCGACCGCATCGACGACGTGCCGCTGCTGGAACTGGACTACAAGCTGCAGCGATGGCCCAATCAGCTGCTCAAAAGAAGCTTTGATATTTTTCTTTCAGGGCTGTTAATCCTTGTCACGTCTCCGTTTTATTTTTTGAAAAGATTCTTGTTACGGACGTCCCTGCAGGAAAAAATAGTTATTGGAAATCTTAATCGGAACATTATCTTATACCAGTTTGTGGGCAAGAACACCCGGCGCAATCGGTTGCCGTACTTGTGGGCAGTCTTTAAAGGCGACATCAGCTTTGTTGGCAAAGAGATGACCATGCTTGAGCCGGAACTCGAACCGAGGCAAGATCGTCGCGAGCTGGCACTCAAGCCCGGCCTGACGGGCCTGGTGCAGGTGAATCAGCATAGACAACTAACTACGGAGGACAAGGAAAAGTACTATCTCTATTACGTGAGAAACTATTCCATTTTGCTGGATGCTGAAATCATTTTGAAAGCCCTATTCAAACTTTGAGCTTATGAACGAATACGTGTTGGAATTCGAAAAACCGATTGCGGAATTGGAACGGCGCATACGCGAGATGAAGGAATACTCCGAGTCCTCGAATGTTGAGATTTCCGATGAAATTGCCAAGTTAGAGCAAAAGGCGCAAAAGCTGCGCCTGGACATCTACTCGCGGCTGACACGCTGGCAGCGGGTGCAGTTGGCGAGGCACCCCCAGCGGCCGTACACGCTGGACTACATCGAACGCATAACCAGCGAATTTTTCGAGCTGCACGGCGACCGCGCCTATGGCGACGACCCGGCCATCGTGGGAGGCTTTGCCGTGCTGGAGGGGCGGCAGGTCGCCATCGTCGGGCACCAGAAAGGTCGCACTACCAAAGAAAAGCTGCACCGTAACTTCGGTATGCCGCATCCGGAGGGTTATCGGAAAGCGTTGCGCATCATGAATCTGGCGGCAAAATTTCATCGGCCCATTGTGTCGCTGGTTGACACCCCCGGCGCCTTTCCGGGCATTGGCGCCGAAGAGCGCGGCCAGGCCGAGGCCATTGCCCGCAATTTGTTTGAGATGTCGCATCTGCCGGTGCCGATCATCATCGCGATCATCGGCGAGGGGGCGTCCGGCGGCGCCCTGGGCATCGGCGTTGGCGACCGGGTGTTGATGATGGAAAATACCTGGTATTCGGTGATTTCACCGGAAGGCTGCGCCGCAATTCTGTGGCGAGACAGCACCAAAGCCGAACAGGCCGCCGAGGCCATGAAGCTCACCGCCACCGATTTGCTGGGGCTACGGGTGATCGACAAAGCCGTTCCCGAACCGATCGGCGGCGCCCACCAGGATTACGACGGGGCCGCGAAAATTCTCAAAGAGAACATCGTGGCAGAACTGGATGAGTTGATGAAAGTCCCATCGGATAAGTTAATCGAGGCGCGCATCGAAAAGTATGCTAAGATGGGTTTTTATAACGAATAAACTCGCGAACAGGGGATAAGTTTGAAATTGAATATCGAATATCGAACAAGGGAATGTCGAATTTAGAATTTAAACTTAGTTCATCCTTCGAAATTCGGTGTTCGACATTCGTCATTCAATATCATGATGTTCGTTATTGATTGCTCAAAGAGGAGAAGCCAAACATGCTCGATCAAGAATTGCTGGACATTTTAGCCTGCCCGCAGTGCAAAGGCGATCTCGAGTACGATCGCGAAAATCAGAAGCTGATTTGTCACCAGTGTCGTCTGAAGTATGACATCAAAGATGATATTCCCATCATGCTGATTGATGAGGCTGAAAAGTTTTGAGATGAGGTCATCGGTGAGAATCCGTGGCCAAAACTTTGCTAAAAAGGCACGATGTTGCTGATTTGTAGTACAGACTGCTGAACAGTTATTCCTCGAAGGTGTCACTTTGCGGCCGAAGAAGCCGAGTAACTATTTCTTTCAAAAGGAAACATCTCGTAAATTTTTGACTCATAACTAACGGATTTAAAAACAACTTGACTATTTAGATTTTTTGTTGTAGATTTGCACACATTTTTTTCGAATCAGGTTCAAAAGGGTGAATTTACCAGGAGATGGGCATGACATGATTACGAAGTTTGCACTCTCACCGTCTCCCCGTTGACTTTATTGCGAGTCAAGATTATCACACAGCCCTCCAAACAAAATCATAAAGGGCTTTTTTAATGCCTTATCGCGTCCAGCTGGAAAAATTTGAAGGTCCATTAGATCTTCTACTGTTTTTGATCAAAAAAAACGAAGTAGAAATTTATGACATCCCGATCGCGGAGATCACCCAGCAATACTTAGCCTACCTGGAAGTCCTCGAGTTCCTCGATCTCGAAAACGCCGGGGAATTCATTTTGATGGCGGCAAGCCTCATCCGCATCAAAGCCAAGATGCTGCTCCCCAGGCTGGAAACGGAGGAAGAAGAGGTGGAAGATCCGCGGCAGGAGCTGGTGCAGCGCCTGCTGGAATATCAGAGTTTCAAAGAAGTCGCCGGCCATCTCGATGATCTGGAAACGACGCAGAGTAATTTTTATCCAAGGCAAAACTACACCTTTGAAATCGAGCAGGCTCCCAAGGAAGAGGAGGTTGGGCGCGAGGTGAACCTGTTTGATTTGATGGCAGCGTTTGTGGAAATTTTGAAACGAGCACCATCCGTGGTTCAGCACACCGTTGAGCGTATCCCCGTGACGATCGAGGAACAATCCGCGTTCATTCTCGATTATCTTGAAAAACACGACGCGGTGTTGTTCACCGACTTGATGGCGAAAATCAACGAGCGCATCATTTTAATTGTCACGTTTGTCGCCATGCTGGAGCTGGTGAAGAGCCGGCGGTTGCAGCTCAGTCAAAACCAACCATTTTCCGAGATCTGGCTGCGAAAGATATGATGAATAACGGAAAACAAAAACAGATCATCGAAGCGTTGATTTTAGCCAGCGATGTGCCCATCACCGACACCAAAATCACCGGCATTGTTGACGAGTTGACCCCTAAACAGGTCAAGGAAATCGTTGACGAGCTCAATTCCGAATACGCTGCAGCGAACCGGTCTTTTTTTATTACCCGGGTGGCTGGCGGCTACCAGTTCAACACCCATAAGGATCTGGCATCCTGGATCAAGAAATTGTTCAAAGGCCGTTCCAAACCCAAGCTCAGCCAGGCGGGGCTGGAATCACTGGCCATCATTGCCTTCCGTCA
>DASWHH010000254.1:0-7563 GCA_036398295.1 bacterium | reverse complement strand
TCTTATATTTTTTGAACAAGCTCGGCGTGACCTGGTTTACTTTCTCGTCGGTGCACTGAGCGGCCAAAATCGTTGCTATCAACAATTCAAACGGCGATGAAAAATTGAGTTCGAGACGGGCTTGGGGGTAGGCTTGGTCGAGACGGTCAACAATCTGCACAGCACGTTTTCGTAGATCTCCGGACAAATCTGCTTCCCTTCATCGCAAAAGTCGGGTGCAATTTAGAGGTTCAGGGAATGAAAGTCAAGTATTAAAAGAAGGGCCTTTCTAAGAAGGGTCTGACTACCATTCAGCGAATCACCAGCATCTTTCGGGACTTCAAGAAACTACCGGTCTGCATCCGATAGTAGTAGACGCCGGACGCCACACCGTCTCCTTGATCGTTGGTGCCGTCCCAACTCAGAGTATAATCGCCGGGCAAGCGACTTTCGCTAAACAAGACGCGTACGAGCTCGCCCTTCAAGTTGTAGACTGAGAGATTGATGTGGACTCCCTCACTTTCAACTGACGGAATCGAATATTGAATCGTGGTCGAGGGGTTGAAGGGATTGGGATAGTTTTGCGATAACCGAAACTCGACGGGCAAAGGGTTGCCATCGGCATCTTCCGCAACCGCCGTCACTGCTTGGATGGCTATATCCGCCACCATGTTCTCCCCTACTTGCCGGATGTTTGAAATACTGACGTCGGTGGGAACACCCGCATTGTCGTTGGAATTGGGAATAGACATTGCGTTGAAGACATCGCGGTCGCGCACCCCCAGAAAATCAGTCAACCCAGCATTGATTAGACTGAACCCCGGAAAGAGGTCACCGTTGTCCCCACGATTGCCATTGTACAAAAATTGATGAGACGGGGGCAAACGCTGCAAATCGAGCTGCTCCAGGTAACCGGTTTCCGTAAAAAGCGGACTCGCTTCCTCCACGTCAATTCTTCGTCTGCTGTCCGAATTCTGCCGCCCTAAATTGTCCACGTGATAAATAATCAAACCAAAAGGCTCGGCAAAACCGAAATCTTTCTGTCGCCGGGTCAGGCTCGCATCGAAGCCGAGGAGCTGGCGGTTTTCGATCAAAAAGTATTCCGGCCCGATCGCGCCGTTCCGCCAAACCCGATACGCCACCGGATGAGTCACGGCCGGTGGAATTTCCAGCGCCGTCAGGTTTTCGGTTACATTGATTGGTTGCAACCAACCCAATTGCGCTTTACTCCAGGCAGAAAAGTGAGCGGGCGACGTGCCAAGCTGATCGCCGGCGCGGTAACACCAGCCGCCGCTGGACATCAAGCACCACTCGCCGATGCCTTCCGTGGAGTTGTCGCCGTCGTACAGATCCGGCAAGCCCAATTCGTGGCCAAACTCATGGCAAAACACCCCGATGGTGCCATTTTCCGGCTCTACCGTGAAGCCCCTGACCTGGATGCCACCATCTACAACGCGAGTATTTATGGATGATTTGAGTGACCACAGATAGTCGTCATGTTCCGCAAAATTTTCGGTATAAATCTGTTCCGCGCCAGGTCCGGCGTGAACCACAAATAGCGCATCGACCACGCCATCACCGTTATTATCGAACTGGCTGAAGTCCACGTCCGGATCGGCCAGCAGGACAGCCTCCTCGACCAATCTTTGAGAGTTTTGCGGATAGGACCCGCGTCCGGAATTGTTGTTGGCATAATAGGACATCGGTTGCGATGCCGTGTACCATTTAGTTGTAACCCCGGTCAGGTCAAACTGGCCGTACGAGTTCTCAAGATAAAAATCACGCATGCTGCCGGTGTAGGCGCTCTGGCTGTGTGGATCTTTGTATGTGCCGAGACTGAAAAGCATGTCGGTGTAGTGTTCGGAAGTGTAGATTGTGCCGACATTGGGAAAATTCGAATCACTTTGATGATTCCAAGGATAGTCAGGAAAATCGATGAGGATGATGAGCGCCTGCCAGGTACCCTGTGCTTGCCCCGGAAATACCAGTGTGCCGGGGTCACTGATTTCAATTGCAGCGGACCGCGATTTCAAAAGCTGTTGAGTGGTTTCAGTCGCTGGACCGGGCGGACCAGCAGGAGGCATGGGAAAGGACTGTGGGGACAGCGTCATCGGCACGCATATTTCCATCATCGCAGCGAACAAAAGGGCCCGGATCGTCAAGTGTCCTCCTATGCTGAATCTCAAAGATTGTAGCTACGAACACGGCAAATTGCAAAAAAATTCCGGCAGGCTTTTTTAAATGCACCTGAATAATTAAACGCAATGTGGAGAAGAGACAAGGGCATCCACGTCAAGGTCTATCAGTAATGGTGGATTAATGGATTGATGGATGATTGGATTAATGGTGTTTGCCTCTCATGATCCATCAATCCAAAGCTCCATTAATCCAGGTGGCATAACTGAACCTTAAAAGGTGAGATTCTCAGCCAACACCTCCACTGGATGCTTTGCGATTAGCCCCGTACCGTGCTCGATCTGCTGTCGACACGAAACTCCCGGTGCGACGATTTCCCATTCATCATCTTTTGATTCCACGGCTTCAAAAAGGCGGCGCCGACCCATGGCAATCGAAATGAGGTAGTGTTCTTTCTCAAACCCAAATGAGCCGGCCATGCCGCAGCAACCGGAATCGACGATTTCGACCTCCGCGCCGGGGATGCGTTTAAGGAAATTCACGGTCGGCGCGGTCCCCGCCAGCGCCTTCAAATGGCAATGGCCATGCAACAGAAATTTCTTTTGGGCCGGAGCAATAGACAAAGGGATTGTCGCCTCCCCGGGCAAGAATTCTTCAACCAAAAAGGTGTTTTCGGACAGCGCTGCAACACGTGGATCGTTAAGCAAATCGGGATACTCGTCCCGAAATGTCATCATGCAGCTGGGCTCGCAGCCAACGATGGGAACACCCTGCTCAACGAGCGGAAACAGCTTTTCGACATTGTACTTTGCGCAGGCCCGGGCTTCCTCTAACATGCCTTTGGATAGAAACGGCCGGCCGCAGCATTTTTTCTCCGGCAAGAGCACCTCAAATCCCGCCGCCTCCAGAATTTTTACCGCCGCCCTGCCAATTTCGGGATAGTTGTAGTTCATGAACGTGTCGTTGAACAGGGCCACTTTGTTTTTGAGGCCGCCGTTGCGCAGCGGACGGTTTCTAAACCATTGTTGAAAGGTGGGCGACGCGAAGGGTGGCAATTTGCGAAAACGGGAAATGCCGCCGAAGCTCTCCAGCAGCCAGCGCGCCGGCAACGTGTTCACCACCCAATTTGAGAGCGGTGCTACCGCGCTGCCGATGCGGTTAATGGTAGCAATATGGCCGAACAGGCGGTCCCGAATCGGCAGACCATGCGCTTTGTGATACTGGTAAAGGAATTCGTATTTCAGTTTTGCCATGTCCACGTTGGTTGGACACTCGCCCTTGCAGCCCTTACAGGCGAGACATAGTTCCAGTACCTCGTACATGCGCCGACTGGTAAATTCCTTGCTATCCAGTTTGCCGGTCAACACAGCGCGCAGAGCGTTGGCACGCCCGCGGGTGGAATGTTCCTCTTCCATGGTCACCATGTAGGACGGACACATCGTGCCTTCACCCAATTTGCGACACACGCCGTTGCCGTTACACAACTCGATGGTGTTATGAAAGCCGCCGTCGCGGGAATAGTCGAAGAACGGCAAGATGGGTTGAATCTCAGGCTTCGGAGCCTTGCGCAAATTTTCCGTCAAAAACTGCGCGTCCACAATTTTTCCAGGATTGAGAATGTTCTTGGGATCGAAGGCGCTTTTGACCTCACGAAACGCAGCGTACAATTGCGGACCGAACATTTTCTCATTCCAGCAGCTGTGGGAAAGACCATCGCCGTGTTCCCCGCTGATAGTGCCCCCGAACTCCAGGGCCAGACTGCTGATGTCGGCGGCCATCTTCCCCATGATCTCAACATCTCCTGAGTCTTTCAAATCGAGCTTGGGCCGGATGTGCAGACAGCCCACGCTGGCATGAGCGTAATAGGCGGCGTTGGTGCCATAAGCGCGAACAATTTCATCAAATCTCCTGATATAAGCTGGCAGCTTCTCCGGCGCTACCGCCGAATCCTCGATAAATCCCACCGGCTTGCGATCGGCCTTGGTTCCCATCAACAAGCCGAGACCGGCTTTACGGATGTACCACACGTTAACCTGCTCCGCCGGCTCGATAAGCTTGCTACAATCGTAGCCGATATGGTTGCGGCTGAGATATTGCGCCAGCTTGTCCACCTTGTCCAGCAACTCGGGCTTGGAGTCCCCGTGAAATTCCACCAGCAGCAGCGCTGCCGGAAAGCCATTAACAAAGGTGAGACGACGGGCATATTCCTGCGTGGCCCGGGTAAGATCGATGATATTGTTATCCAGCAGCTCGACCGCATAAGGTTTAAATTCGAGGATGCCGCCGACCGCTTGCAGGGCATCGAAGAGATCGCTGAAATGAACTATGGCCAGCACTCGAAACTTCGGCAACGGCACCAGGTTGATTTTTGCTTCGGTGATGACGGCCAGTGTACCCTCCGAACCGACTATGAGCTTGGCCAGATTATTGTGATTCTGCCGCACAAACTCATCGAGGTTATAACCTGCCACCCGGCGAAGAATTTTCGGGAACCTGCGCTCAATTTCTTGGCGATTTGCCCGCACCAGTTCATCAATTCTTGAATAAATGGCATTGGCAAAACCACTTTTGTCGAATCGGTTACGCCAGGCACCGTCGGTCTGTGAAGTAAAGTCGGTGAACTCGCCATTGGACAACAAAACTTTGAGTTCAAGCACATGGTCGATGGTCTTGCCGTACACTAAGGAGTGCGCCCCTGAAGAGTTGTTGCCCATCATTCCGCCGAGAGTAGCGCGGCTACTGGTCGCCACATCGGGGCCAAAAAGTAGGTTGAAGGGTTTGAGCTGCTGGTTTAGCTGATCCAGCACCACGCCAGGCTCGATTCGCGCCCAACCTTCCTCCCTATTAATCTCAATTGTCTTGTTCAAATACTTTGAACAATCCATGATAATACCCGGACCAATGGCGTTACCAACAATGCTGGTGCCGGCGCCGCGCGGGACGATAGGGATCGCGTGCCGACTGGCAACCTCTACGGTCGCTTGCATGTCATCGGCGTGCCGAGGAATCACCACGCCCATTGGCTCGATCTCATAGATACTGGCGTCGGTACTGTAGAGGGCCCGCGAGTAGGAATCGAAACGAACTTCACCGGTGATTCGTTGGCGCAACTCGTGAACCACTTCTTCCATACCTGTCTCCTCAAAGACAAAAGGCAAGCAGTTGCGACTACTTGCCTCCACCTTCAATTTAAACCCATGTTGGCCGTCAGCAGCTGAACATCGTTTCCAGAGCGATACCGCGCAGGGATAGTAATTTTTCGATAGCTTCGCCGATCTTATTATTGGGCGTGGAGGCGCCGGCAGTGATACCAATCTTTAGCGGTCCTTCAGGCAGCCAATCCGAATTGGTGACCATTTCGGAGCCGCCAATTCGTTTGTGGCGGATTTCATTTTTGCTCACCATGGCCATCGGATCATCGATATGAAAAGTTGGGCAATATTGCGCTGCCATCACCGCCAGGTGGTTGGTGTTGCTGCTGTTATATCCGCCGATGACCAGCATGATATCCAAACCGTGCTTGCGGACCAGGTCGAGCACCGCATCCTGGCGTTCCTGGGTAGCGCTGCAGATGGTGTCAAAATTCTGGAAATGAGCATCGAGATTCTCCGGTCCGAATTTCCGGATCATCACTTTCTTGAATTCTTCAGCAATTGCCAGCGACTCGCTGCTGAGCATAGTGGTTTGGTTGGCCACGCCAATTTTTTCCAGGTCGCGATCGGGATCAAAGTCTGGCGAAGAGGCCTTGTCGAAACGGCTCTGCAAACTCGCTTTGTCCCTGCCGTTCAAAATGTAGTCACCCACGATCTTAGCTTCGTCCATGGTGCGCACGATCAAGTACTTTCCGTCGGGATACTTCAGGGCCTGGGAGCTGGTGGCGATGGTTTCTTCGTGGAAGTATTTGCCATGGATAACTGCCGTGTAGCCATGCTGAGCATAAAACTCCACCCGCTTCCAAACGTTGAGCACGGAGCCGCAGGTGGTGTCTACCAAAATGCAGTCGCGTTTCTTCAAATTCTGAAACTGGCTGACCGACACACCGAACGCCGGCAAAATCACCACGTCCTGCGAGCGCAGATCGTCGAGGGTAAGACCGTTGCTGTATTGCCCGCTCAAAAACTGGACGCCCATTTGGATAAGGCGCTGGTTGACGTGCGGATTATGGATGATTTCGCCGGTGAGGAAGATGCGGCGATCCGGAAATTTCTCACGAGCCTGATACGCGTAGTCCACGGCGCGATCGACGCCATAGCAAAATCCAAACTCTTTCGCCAGGAAAACGATCAATTCGCCAATCTGCAGGCGAAAGTCGCGGGCGCGCATTTCTTCGATAATTTTGCTGTGATAGTCGCGTTGGAGAACGCCGGCGACTTCTTTTTTAAGTCCCAATCCTTTTTGATAAAATAGCACGGAGTCGAAATCTTTCTTGTCGTTCACTGGTTAACCTCGAAGGAATTCTGATTTTTCAACGGCCAAATGTAGAAAAATGGCCGCTTAAAATCAAACGAATATTCGCATGAGTTGTACCCAACTCATTTATGATATTTCTCGTGCCGCAAAATAGAAAACGCCCGATAAACCTGTTCTAACAACACGACTTTGGCAAGTTCGTGCGGCAAGGTCATTTTGGAAAGCGATAACAGCACATCTGCTCTTTGCAGAATCACTTGCGAAAGCCCCAACGGTCCTCCCAATACGAATGAGAACTTGTTGGTGCCCCGCAGCGCTCGCTTTTCAAAAAACTCGGCGAAGGCTTCTGATGTCATTTGCTGGCCGCGACTGTCCAGCGCCACCAAATACTCGTCGTCTGAAATTTTCGCGAGTAGATTTTTTCCTTCAATTTCTTTGGCCAGCTCCGGATTGCTCATCGCTTCGCGAGTCGCATCTTTGACAACGACCTGCTGCACATCGGAGTATTTTTTGATGCGTCGAATGTATTCCGACTCGGCTACCTGCCAGTGTTGAGTTTTCGTTTTGCCAACGGTGAGGATTCTGATCTGCACGCTACCCACCTAACAAACTCAGCACGTCTCTTACCCTGACTCGAGTCTTAAAAAACAGCACCGTACCACTGAAATCGGATTTGGCGCAATTCAAAGTGTGATTTACTGCCACTATCAGATTGGGATGATTAGCCATTCGTATTTTTTCCATCTTTTTCTGCAAATACTCCGGGGTCCAGAAGCCAACGATTTCAAGTAAGAATTCGCGACCGTCGGGATGGGAGAGTTTGAAATCGGGAATAAATACCGTCTCGCCTAGATCCAAAATTTCCGCTTCCCGCTCGATGATCCACGCGGTTTTTCTTTTCTGAAAACCACGAAAAAAGGCCTCTTCAACGGAACTGTCAAAGGGCGCCTCTTTGCTATAATGGCTGCGCAGTCCGCAATACTGATCCAGTACGAAATATCGCGGCCCTTGTTCGGTATTGATATGGGAAATCATCTT
>DASWHH010000253.1:0-4356 GCA_036398295.1 bacterium | reverse complement strand
GCCGGAAGAATGCTGATAGCTGCGCTGGCTTACAAAATCACCGATGAATATCGTATCGACAGCGGCAAAATCGGTCCAACGGAAGGCCGAATCATGATGGCGGCGGGCTTGCTGCTCGAATTGCTCGTCCCCGGAAGCTTGATTTGGCTGGCGGGTTTTGTGACTCTTTTGTTGCTGCTCATCGATCTGCGTGAATTTTTGCAGCTGCTGCGCGGGGCAGATGCGCGGGACCGCCAGGAAAGAAATTGGCAATCACTAAAATTAGATCGCCATGTGATACACGCCGAGAGTTGAGCGTCGCAACAGTCATGTTGAGCATCAGAGGTCGTGATTGACCAATCTAATGGTGGACTTGGTTTTACAAAGGAGATTTCAAGGGTTTCCTTGGGGTGTAGACCCGCTCCGATAAAAATGAATCGTGGCTTTCTCTAACGTAGCGAGGCCTTCTTCAATCTCGTTATCGATGATGTACATGCTGCTCGCTCCTGTAAATTTGGGTTCACAGGAGTCATCAGCACGTTGGCGGTTCAGGGCGGACTCCATCGCCAAAATTTGACAAAAATTCTATAAAATAAAACCTGGGAGGAAATTATCTGTGAGTGGCCAAAAAGTCAAGCAGCTTATTGACCTGGGGCAACCTTGGCGATGGTCATTTCAGCAAAATCATCTTGATGGTTTGCACCGTTCCGGGACCCGGCGTTTCCAAACGACAAAAATAAACCCCCGTCGGAACGATTTCCCCGACCTCATTCTTGCCGTCCCACTCCACTCGATATGAGCCGACCGGTTGGGCTGCATCTACCAGCGTTCGGATCCGTTGCCCCAACAGATTATAAACCGCGAGTCGCACCGACGCGAAATCTCTCAGCTCATACCTAATGATGGTTGAGATGTTGAAAGGGTTGGGAAAATTAGGAAACAAGGCAAAGCTTGCAGGTTGCGGCGGCTCAGCGACGCCCACCACGGTGTCAAAATCTCGCTTCATGAGTATGGCGCCACTTTCTCCGACGATCGTAGCAGTGAAATCGCTTAACACAGCCACATCAACCAGATCTTTGAACGTGCCACTGCTTTCGCGGCTCCAACTTAATCCGCTGTCCTGCGTCCGCAGGATAATGCCGCCCTCTTCTTCCACCTCGTTTCCGCCAATGATGATCCCGCGCGTCGAAGTATAAAAGTCTACACAGAGAAGATCGTATTCCGTACCGCTTTGAACCGGTGTCCAGCTGCTGCCGCCGTTGGTCGTCATCAGAATCAGGCCGCCATTTCCCACCGCGAAGCCTTTACGGTCGTTTATGAAAAAGACGCCATTCAAATCGACCGTCGTGCCGCTATTCTGGGCAGACCACAACCCGCCGGCGGACAAAGTGCGCAGGATAGTCCCCGAGCTGCCAACGATGGTTCCGGTGTTGCCGTCTGAAAAATGTACGTGCCGCAAATTGGCGTTGGTATGACTGTTCACGTTCATCCAGGTCAATCCGCCAGTGGAGGTCCGGACGATGGTGCCGCTATCACCCACGGCAGCGCCCGCAAGGCCATTGGTAAATTGAATATCGTTGAGGTTACGAGTCGTGCCGCTGGTCTGGTTATTCCATTCAACGCCGGCATTGACGGTGGTAAGAATGGTACCCGCCTCTCCGACCACAACGCTATGACTTGAATCGATGATGAAAATGCCGTTCAGATCGTTTTGCGTACCGCTATTTAATGATGCCCAGTTTCGGCCGTGATCGCCGGTTTTCAAGATCATGCCGTTGTTTCCTATCACGAAGGCATTAGTCGTGTCCCAATAAGCGATTGCATTCAGATTTTCAATGGTGCCCTTAGTCAAGTTCACCCAGGTATCGCCACCGTCATCGGTCCGCAAAAAAGTGCCATGAAAGCCAACCACAAATCCGGTTTGGGAATTCAAAAATTGTACTGACCGTAATTCCGCATCATGGTCGCGCGCATCGTGTTGTTGTACCCAGGTTTGGCCGCCATCGTTTGTGCGCAGGATGACACCGCGACTACCTACCGCCGTTCCGGTATCCGCATGGGTGAAGAACACATCGCGGAGGGCACGGGTCGTACCGGTCACCTGTGGGGTCCAATTTACACCGCCATCAACGGACCGAAGGACAAGGCCATCTCTGCCGACTGCGACGACCACGTTTTCGGTGGTGTACGAAACCCCCAGCAACTCCTCCTCGGTGCCACTCTCACGACTCTCCCAGGTTTCCCCGGCGTTGGTGGTGCGAACGATCACTCCACCGCTCCCCACCGCCACACCGTCATCGCGGTCGATGAAGGAAACCGCACGCAGCCATTTGCTGGTACCGCTCTTTTGCGGTTTCCAGGTCACACCGCCATCGGTGGTGCGGAAAATGATGCCATCCTCTCCGACCACCGTGCCGATATTGGCATCGACGAAAGAAACTCCACGTATGGAGTCATGGGTGTCTATGTCCTCTGATTCCCAGGTCAGGCCGCCGTCGGTCGTCAGCAAAATAGTGCCTTGGATACCGATCACAATCCCACGGTTGGCGCTTGTGAAGTACGCTCCTCGCAAAAAGTTGGTGGTGCCGCTGGTCTGTGGTGTCCAGGTTTGGCCACCGTCATCCGTACGCATGATTATGCCTTCGCCGCCCACCACGAAGCCGGTATCAGGATTGAGGAAAAATACACCGTAAAGGTTGTTACCTTGAGGAAGAGGATTTTGCCAGGTCCAGCCCTGGAATGCAAAGCTTCTTTCAAAAAAGACTAAAAGAAAAGTAAGAACTAATACGCCTGGTAAATGTCTCCTGATCACTGCTCGTAAATGTCTCCTGATCATAGTTTTATCATTGTTTTATCATTATTTTTCACTAGAGAACTTCATAAATACTATGTTTTAATACCTACAAATTGCGTAAAATGAGAACATATTTCATGATTAAAGTAATCCCACCCGCGAATAATTTCATTTAGATACAGCCCAAAAATCCCACCTCGAATTATTACCCACTCCAAACTTCATTAAATTATAGCAACTCATTTACATGAGCGCGAAAATTTCCATCCGCGATTCTTCAATCGGTGTTTGCTCAAGATTAATTTGACAATTTCAGGCTTTAGTCGGGGATTTGCTGCCCTGTACCACAAATTTGCAAAACATTGCTTTTTTAAGTTTTTATTTTATGGTGTGAACTTCGAATGTCGAAATCCGAAATACGAAACAAATTCGAAATTCAAATATCCAATGACGGCCCCTTGCGTATCAGTGGCGAATTGAAACTTTATCCGGTCTCTAATGGCTCAAGTGTTATCGGCCAAAGGCCGCCTAAGTGAACCTGTGGCTCATTTCGCGCCTAAGTCTTGCAGAGCAGAATGAATGCCCCTTTCCATCTCCATAACCGCTTTGTTCCTGCGGCGAGTGGGCGGCAGCCTTTCGATCTCGAGCAGCGCCTGCCGATAGGCATCTCCGGCTTCGACGCCTCGACCCGCTTTATGAAGGATTTCTCCCTTACGCATCAGCCACTTTTCCTTGCGACGAGAAATCGCGGATATCTGTTCCAGTCGCGCCAGTGCCGCATCGTAATGCGAGAGCTTCAGCTCCAATTCGATAGCGAAGAGTTGGAGTGTGACCACCTGTCCGATTTTCTGCAAGCCATCGTCCAGTCCTGTCAAGGCTGCAGAATAGTGGCTTTCGCCGGCCCGCTCCAACGCCTGCGCCCGTTCCACAAAAAGTTCCGGCGGAACAGTTTCAATTGAGTCAATCACTTTGGTGTAATCGATGGCGGCGGTCTCGTACTGGCTGAGGCGAACCAAAGTGCGGGCACGTGTCAGCAAGCCGTCAATGTGATTGGGGTTATGCAAAAACAAACGATCAAGGGCGGCCATTGCTTCCTGCGGCTGGCTGGCGGCCAGCAGGGTCTTGCTGCGATACAAGTCCACGATGCTCAACTTCGAATCCAGATTGGCGGCGGTATCATAGTCGGCAAGGGCTGCCGGCCAATCTTCATGGAAGTGGTGAAGTTCTCCGCGCTTTAGATAAAGAATGGGATCATTGGGATGTTGCCGGATATCCTTAGTAACCTGGGCGATTTGCTCATCGAGCGGGCCGTGGGCGGCAACGGCAGCGGGGCGTCCCCAAACGAAGAAAACAGCGATCCAAACAGACCAAACCAAGCGCATACAAAAAACGTTACCCATCACGGGGCAGTTAATCTCCAAATGCCACTTTGGCATCAGTGGGCGGCGCCGGCGATTCGGAATCAGAAATCGGATTCAGTTTGAGAACGACTCCCTGAACTGCTTGATCATGCGCGACAGTAATGGTGACACTCCCCGATGCGAAACCATTTCTCGCAGCGACGACCCGGTGGGATCCAGCCG
>DASWHH010000252.1:0-4485 GCA_036398295.1 bacterium | reverse complement strand
AACCTGATTGGTCGCAAATCCGCCGGCTGCAATTTTTCAACTTCGTCCTCCGACTTTAACGGCACCACTATCGAAAAGCTCGACCCTTTCCCCAACTGGCTCGTCACCGAAATCGCCCCACCGAGGATGGCAAGCACCTTGCGGGTGATGGCGAGCCCCAAACCGGTGCCACCGTACTTGCGCGAATCCGAGCTGTCGACCTGCTGAAATTCCTTGAAAATATCCTCCAGCTGATCATCCGGGATGCCGATGCCGGTATCACTGACATCGATTCGCAATTTGTTGTCTTCCTGCCAGTGCATCAACACGGAAATTTTGCCCTTGTTGGTGAACTTCACGGCATTCGAAAGGACGTTGGTGAGGGCCTTGGTCAATTTATCCTGATCGGTGTAAACAAATTCTGGCACATCGCGGGAAGGAAGATATTCCAGCTCAAGCCGCTTGCGAATACACAGGGGCCGGATATGCTCGATCGTCTCCTCTACCACCGCGCGGATGGGGATACGCGAATAAATTGGTTCGATTTTTCCTGCTTCGATTTTGGATAGATCGAGAATATCGTTGATCAGGGAAAGCAAATTACTACCACTGCGCTGAACGATTTGCAGTTGCCTGACCTGCTCGGCATTCAAATCACCGGGGATGCCACGAATAAGAATATCGGAAAGGGTGATAATGGCATTCAACGGTGTGCGCAATTCGTGAGAGACGTTGGCCAAAAACTCCGATTTGAGCTTGTTAGCCTTTTCGAGCTCTCTCGCCTTCTGCCCCGCCTCCTCGAATAGACGGGCGTTCTCGATGGCCAACGCCGCGCGATCGGTCAACTCCTTAGCCAGGTGCAGATCTTCCGGTTTGTATTTCCGCTTATGCTGAAACTGTAAAAACACCATCACGCCAATGATGCGATTACGGGCGCGCAGCGGCAAAATCATCAGTGAGTTGATAGCACGCTCTTGATCGAGCAAACCGAACGGCGTTAGTGAAAAATCAGACAGCTCTTGCGGAAATGGCCGCGACATCAGCAAGGGCTGACCGGTGAGCACAACGCCGCCGATGTCATTCCCGCGAATCCGGCACGGATAAGCAGCGCACCCCCGATGAAACAGCTCGATCAGCTCAGGCTTCTCATGGAAGGTGGCCTGAGGAATCAGGTTTTCACTGTTCGCATCGAGCAACCACAGGCTGCAGAATTCACCAATGACCCTTCCGCCTTTATTGACGATGGCCTCCACCACTTCTGACATTTTTAAGCTGGAATGGAAAATTTGCCCGATATCTACGAGAAATTTTGTTTGACGCTCAATCTCTTTTTGTGCTTCCACGTGGCGGGCATTTTCGATGGCAAGCGCCGCCTTATCCGCAAAAATCTCCAAATCGTGAATTCGTTCTACACCCGGCCGGCGGCGATCCTCGGGATCGTCGACGCTGACGATACCCAAAATTTTGTCCTTGGTGCGAATGGGTACCAGCAACGCATCGAGACTGTGCCATTCGTCGGCATTGCGCTCACCGAGGTCAAAATCAATTGCATAGCGCGATTTCTGATCGATGAGTTTTCGTTCGTGACCAATGAAGTATGAGTTGCTGATGCGAAACTCCTCCTTAAGGAATTTCTCGCTGTGCTCAAACGGAATCGCGCGCCAACTCATAACGGCTTCCAATTGTTCGGGGGTAATTCCCGCAGCGGCAACCGGCCGCGAGGTCCGACTCTCGTAGTCGCGCAACGATATCACGATTTTACGCCAACCCAGCCCCTGCACGGCTTCGCAGATTTTGTTCAGGATCACGTCGACATCCACATTCAAACGAATCTCTTCGCCGATTTCCAACAGCCGCGCCAGTTGATTGACTCTTAGCTGCAGTTCCTTGGTTCGATCTTTGACCTTATTCTCGAGATTCTTGGTGTAATCCTGAAGCTCGGTCTGCATTTTCTTATACTCGGTGATGTCGCGCCCGACGGCCATGGCTCCGACCCGACGGCCATAGCGATCGAAGAGCGGGCGCGCGTGCCAGTTGCAGAGAATCGCTTGGCCGCCCTTGGTTTTGATCACGGATTCGAAATCCTTGATCTCCACGCTGATAGTGGAGCCGTAATCCTTCTCCAACCGCTTTAGATCATCAAAGAAAATCGGCAGCCGTCCCTTGGTGAGGTCTCCGGCGCGACATTGCAGGCGCTGGATACCGTAATCGTTAAGGAAGGTACACTCGCCGTCGTTATCGACCACCATCAAGATATCGGTCATGCCGGAGATGAGCGTCTCATAATAGGACTTGGCAGCTTCCAGATCGCTGGTCTTGCTGGTCAACTCCTCGGCGTATTTTTGCAGACTGCGTTCTAAGGTTTTGCGACGGGTAATATCTGTCTCTATCCAGAGAAAATTACTGGTAGCGCTATTTTCGTCAGCGATCGGTACCACTGCGACCTCGCCGATGAAGCCGCTGCCTTCTTTACGGCGGGTGTTAAATTCGCCGCGCCAGACCCGGCCTTCACGGACGGTTTTCCAAATACCCTCATGAATTTGCTCGTCCCGATCCGCGCAAAGAAATATGGCGGTATCCTTTCCCAGCAGCTCCGCAGCGGAAAAATTAGTCATGGCGCGAAAAGCGTGGTTGGAGTAATTAATCCTGCCGTCGGTATCCGTAATTAAAATGCCGTCCGTGGAGTTTTCGATGCACTGCTGAAAGATTTCGATATTCTTGGTTTTCTCTTTGACCAAGTTTTCCAGATTACGCTCGATCTGTTTCCGGCGCGACAGATTGGTAACCACGGCTTGCATGCCGGAGAATTCCTCCTGCGCTCCACTCACCCGGGCAATATTGAGCAGCACGGGAATTCTTCGCTGATCGCGTGTGAACATCTCCATTTCCACCTGCGCCGACTGACTGTCACCTTTGAAAAGTCTCTCAAGATTATCGACTTCATTCCCCTTGCCCAGCCACGTCGACAAAGCCGTCCCGGACAGACCGTCCTTCGGATAGTCAACCATATCTGCAAACGCCTGGTTACTGAATACCACCGCGCCCTGCGGGTCGGTGACCACGAAGCCATCGGCCATGTTTTCCACAAATTTGCGAAACGTCTTTTCGCTTGTCTCCAGGTTTTCTTCGAATTTCTTGAGCGACTCGCGCAACTCCGCCTCGATCTCGACAAAGCGAAAGTGATCGGCGATGACGCCAATCAAAAGGGCAGAGAAAAACAACAGGCTGAGAAGATGTCCAAAATTGAAATAGGCGTCATAAACCGTCTCACTCAGACTCAAAGAAATGTTGTTAAAGACTCCCAAAATGGCAGCGACGATAAACCAAAAATAGAGGGCGTGGTGACTTTGGGTATAGAGCCGGATTAATGATGCGGCGGAAATCAAAACCAATAGAGCGCAGAAAGCATCGAGGCCTCTTTTTAGGATAGTCGCCTGCTCCTGCTGATAGAATACTGGGGGCAGAAAATTGTACACCAAAAAGACCAGCAGGAACACCAGCGTCATCGTATTGAGATAGAACAGAGCGCTGTTGCGGAGGGTGGGCTGAATGAATGGCTGATTGGCACTCAAAACGGCCAGGAGAAAAAAAACTGAAAAAGCAAGACGGGCAAAAAGCTCGAACGCCAGGCCGAGGTTGACCGAAGGGTGAAACCAGCCAAAATCATGAAATCCGGGAAAGGCCAGGTTTTGGAAAATTTGAAAAAGGCAGAACGTCGAAAAGCCGAGGCTCAATAACAAAAAGTCTTTGGTGCGCTGAAGCTGGAAACGGCGAAGACAAATAAAGAAGAGACCGATCGCCAGGTACGCGACAAAATATTCCAAAAAGGCATGGCCTTGCGGCGTATGGGCGATCCGCAAACGCAGCGAGGCAACCAAAGGCGTCAGAGCGATGAACGCTAAGGCAATTGCTCCGATGATTAAATAGCTCACCGGAGCAACGATTTTACTCCTGGATTCCATTCCAAATGCCTGGAAGGTTAACGTCTTCTAAAATTATTCCAGAAAACTCTTCCGCCTTTGAGGAGGGCGGAAAAGACTGCGGTGATATCCAGCAACGGACGCTCGATCCGTTCCTGAATCAGAGCCTCGAATTCTTTGATATTGCGCGCCGTGTCGCGCACTGCTGTGACGCTCTCGCTCACTTTATCGAGCTGATTTTCAGCGGCACGGGCTATGGAACGAATGTTGCCCAGAATATGCGTCAGGTCATGCGCGATGGGGGCAATTTGAAAGCGAACCGTTTCCATCAACTTCTGCGCCTCCCCAAACGCCTTAAACGCCCGAATCGAGGCCGCCACGATGAACACGGTAATGATGAAAAATAGTACCGCAATGGCGGCGACACTTATTGAAAGTACCATGCTGTTTCCTGCCTGCTAGTCCGTATTCTTTTTGCTTTTAACAGCCTTCTCTTCTTTGTATGCGCTGAGTCCGGCCCCGATGGCGTCTTTTATACGACCGGTTTCTTTACCAACTATCCCTTTACCTTCATCTACCAGCCCAG
>DASWHH010000251.1:0-8432 GCA_036398295.1 bacterium | reverse complement strand
CCAATGATGACCATTCCCACCAGCACTGCGATCACCGCGCCGATGACATAGTAATAAACAGCCGGGGCCTGCTCGTGGTGGGTGCCGCTGCGCAAATACTGGTTGAAGCTGTTGGCCAGCGATGCCGCCATCGAGTTGGATTGGGCCATATTGCCGGTGCCGATGAGGCAGCAAATGGTGCCGCAGACCGCAAAAGCTGCTCCTAGAAACTTCCCGAATTGTTTGTTCTGCAGTCCATTCTTCACATAATACATCGGGCCCCCGGCCATGGTGCCGTTGGGCGCGACTTCGCGGAAGTGAACGCCGAGAAACCCTTCGGCGTACTTGGTAGCCATGCCAAACAGTCCGGCGATCCACATATATACCGGCGCGCCGGGCCCGCCAATCGCGATGGCCGTGGCGACGCCGGCGATGTTGCCGTTGCCGACCGTTGCTGCCAGCGCGGTCATCAGCGCGGCGAATGGAGAAATATCACCCCTGCCCTCTTCGGAACGCGCCTCCTTCGAAAAGACAAGTTTGAGAGAACGCCAAAAATGCGAAAACTGAATTCCGCGGGTGGCTATTGTCAAAAATATCCCAGCACCCAGAAGCAGGGCAATCAGCACCGAGAACGGCCACTGTAGCGGCCAGCCCCACATCAGGTTGTCAATGGTGGTTGCCAGGTACAAAAATCGGTCAAAGAAACCCATCTCGTTGCCCATAAGCATCCTTTCGAAGAAGTTGGTTGTTAAAAGCAAAAGGCGAAGGGCATGCTCAACTCCTTCGCCTTCGAATTTGCAATCGAGACCTGTGCATTAGTTTGTGATGGAAATGTCTTGTGGCGGTACCATTTGGGTTTCATCAACGACGGTCAACCGTCGTTCACCGATTCTGCCGGCTGACTCTCGCCAGAATGGCGAATACCGCCCGGCGGTTTCCGGATCGCCGTGGGTTTTGGTAATGTATTCGTGAAAATGTTTGTGGAGGGTCATAAAGGAAGTGGCCTCCACAAACTTTCGAACTGAGGCATGCCCGCGGAAGCTCTGGCGCAGGGTGTTAAAAAAGAAGTGCCGGCGCTTTTTGTTTTTAGTGAAAATGAAATGGCGGGCGATGTTCAACAAAAGTTTTGGCGTCTTGCCGGTTGTGAACGGACGATTTTGGCGGACGCGCGTGAGACCCGGGGTGAAATTTTGCAGCGCCGTCACCAGCCGTTGCGAGTAGTTGTCGTAAGCGTACAGCGAGCGAATCAACCAGTTGTAGCCCTGGACGAGTTCCTCGCGGGTCATCAATTTAGGGGTGAAATTCAGATCCGCGGCGCCATGGGCGAGCTGATCCTCGTAGCTGTATTCCAATAATCGACCCTCGCGTTTCATACGATAGTAGAGCGGCGTTTTTTCGATCGCCACCAGGACCCCGCAGGTTGTAAACGGGATGCCGGCCGCCATCAAGAAATCGAACTGTTCCTGAAAGATGTCTTTGTCATCATGATCAAACCCGACGATCATGCCAGCCACGACCACCATGTTGTACGATTGCATTTTGTGCACATCCGTCACGATGGAGCCGTGGGTGTTTTGCCGCTTGTTGGTTTCCAGTAGACTGTCTTTGCGCGGGGATTCAATGCCGATAAATACGGTTTCAAAGTTAGCGGCCTGCATCAGACTCAGCAGCTCGTCTTTGGCGGCTAAATTCAGTGTGGCCTCACAGGCAAAGGTGATGGGATAGTTATACCTCTTGCTGAAATTAATCAGCTCGTGGGTGAGTTCTTTGGCGAATTTGGTGTTAGCGATATAGTTGGCGTCACTGAACGTGAGATACTTCACTCCCAATTCACGCAGCTTGTTGACCTCAGCCATCACCTGTTCGATTGATTTCACCCGCGGGACCCGGCCATCGGTGACGATGATGTCACAGAACTCGCAATCGAATGGGCAACCGCGGGTGGTCTGGACATAAAAGGCCTGGTAGGAGTCGGCGTCCAGCTTCTCGAACGCCGGCACCGGTGAGTCGGCCATGTTGACTTTTTCTTCCTGCAGATAAAAGTCCTTGTGGCGGCCATTTTTGAAATCGTGCAAGAACTCCGGCCAGATGTATTCACACTCACCCGAGATGACCGTGTCAACGTAAGGCCGCACCCGATCCGGACAAAGGGAAGCGTATGGCCCCCCCAATGCCACCTGTTTGCCGCGCTTGCGGAATTCGGCGGCGATTTGAAAAGCCCGCCGGGCCTGCACGTTGAAAGCCGTCAGCGCAATCAAATCGGCGTCTGTATCAAAGTTGATGGGTTCGATTTCCTCATCGTAAACCTCAATCTCCCAATCTTTCGGTGTCAGAGCCAGCGCGGTTGCTAATCCCAACGGCGCAAAAGCGGTCTTCACACCCGTAATCGGTCGGATGCCCCGGAAACTCCAAAGAGTATCAGGAAATTGCGGATGAATGTACGCGACTTTCATTTGATATTCCTTTGTCAAGACCTTTCTATTCCAAGGATGGTGATGTCGTCCCAACGGTGCCCCGGTTTGCTAAATTCTTTGGCCGCACTTGTGAGCCGCTCGAAGATTTCAGCTATCGGCTGCTGCGAGCTTTCGGCCAATACCCGTTGCATCCACCCCGAATCAAAATGTTCGCTGTGCTGGTTTTCGGCCTCACTGAGCCCATCGGTGTAGAGCAGCAGTCGATCGCCTTGATGCAGCTCGATGATGGTTTCATCGCCGGGTTTGAACGCATCGCTGTTCGCCACTCCCAACAGCAGTCCATTAACCGGTACGCGCTCGACGCGTTTTTGCTTGCAGCGAATCAGAAACGGGTACGGCACACCGCCGTTCACCACCCGGCACTCGCCACTGCGGGTATCGACCGTCGCGGCCAGAGCGGCCACAAAAAATCCTTTTGGCAAAATCGGGTAAAAGACGTTGTTCATCGAAGTCAAAATTTCGGCGGGTTCAATTTCGGCATCGCGAAAATTGGCAAAGGAAGACTTTAGTAACACCGTGATGAGGGCAGACTGAATGCCGTGTCCGGTGACATCGGCGATGAGGATGCCCAGCTTTTCATTTGCCAGGGGAATGACGTCGTAGAAATCACCGCCTATTTCGAGCGCGGGCAAATACTTGGCCGCCAGGCACAGGTTGTTCACTTTTGGAAAGTGTTGCGGCAGCATGCTCAGCTGCACGCTTTGCGCCAGCCGCAGCTCTTCCTTCAGCATCTCGTTGTCCTGGGCCAGCCGGTCGCGCTCCAACAAAATCTCATCCAGTTCTTTGAGTCTTTTTTGCAGTTGAATCTTCAAGTCTTTGTGAGCGAGACCATTGCGAATGACCACTTTGAGGTGATCGTTGTCCCAGGGTTTCTCAATATACTGGTAAATTCCGACCTCATTGATGGCTTTGATCGCGTTCTCCTTGTCCGCGTAGCCCGTCAACAAGATCGATGAAATCTCGGGGTACAGCCGTTTTACTTCCTTGATGAACGTCAAGCCATCCATTTCTGGCATCAGAAAATCAGAAATGATGACGTCGGGCGCCGTGTTCTTAATTCTTTCCAGGGCCGCGAACGGCGACTCAAAAGTGTGAATTTCATAGTCGGTTTCAAATTGCAAAAAAGAGGCGACGGTCTTGGTGACCATCTCTTCGTCGTCCACCACTATCACCACTGGCGGCTTTCCGTGCGTGGCGTCAGCTGCCAACGGATCTGAAGTCGCAGTGGGTTTTTGATTGGTTTTTTTGTTCATTTCTTCACTTGCAAAAGCTTAGTCGTGGGCGGAACCAAAACAACATGACTGAAAATACTTCGTAATTCGAACCCGGCTTACCGGAATACCTGTCCTACAAAGTTTGTGGAAACTTTGCTTTTTAGCAAAGCTTTTTTGCCGCATGAACGCCAAGTTGCCGCAAAAGCTGCCAACAAAAATGGCCAGTGTTGATCTTTTTCTTTGCGTTTTCGCGGCGAACTTCACGGTGCGCTGTGATCTCAAGAAAACAGGTGTAACACTCATTCGAAACTTGCCAAACAATGATAGAACTTAATGAATTGAGTCAACTCGAAGTGAACGTTCTGGCGTGAACCACGTGGCCATAGGCCAGCTAAGACTACGAATTTCTTAGAGAAAAATCAAGCTAATTTTCCAACGCGGCGGTAAGGGAGTTGTTTTCAAGAAACTTGGCCCGCTGCAGCAGCTTTTTGCTGGCGGTCGAATCACCGGAGTAATAGTAGGCAAGGCCGAGCACCTGGTAGCCGCGCGGATCGCGTTTTTGTTGTTCGATGATCTGCAGCCCGATTTCTTTCATGCTCTCATAATCTTTTTTTTCGCCGTAGGATTTGGCGATATAGAACAGGGTCTGGTTGGGGTCAGCCCCAAACGCCGCCGCTCGTTGAAATTCGGTGATGGCAGCATCCTGCTGTCCGGAACTCATGTACTGCACGCCGCGATTGAAATGGATCATCGCAAGCTTGTGGTCCTCTTCCCGCAAGGTCTCAACCCGCGTCCATTTCCGTTCTGTTTCATCGTTCTCAAAAAAGCTCTTGTCTTGCGCAAACAACTTATCCAACTTGGTTTTCGACAAATTGCTGCCAAATATCCGTGCGGTCGCGATGTCTTTGGTTTTAATCAAGACGCGGACCGGGATGATATCATAAAGCTTGTCCCGTGACGCACCGGTGATTCGCCCCCACGCTTCTTGAAAGGACTTGCCCATCAATTTGATATTTACCGGCAACCAGACCTGTTGGTTTTTGATGAGGTAAGCGGTAATATCGCGTGAAACCGCACCAGCGTACCTCTTGTGGATGCCCGTGTTAAACAATACCATGGTTTGTTGGGCGTCCGGTAAGATGGCGCTGGGGATACCGGCGGCCTCCAGGACTCCTGCGTAAATCACAGCCAATTCCTCGACACCGGCGCGACGATTACTAAACACCTTTAACGGTGGATTCACATAAACACTATCGTAGCCGACTATTTTCGAAAACAGTATCAATGGATCGCGCCATGGCTCATAACTAATGCCATAGGCGCCCAGGGCATCAAACAGCAGAGCTGCTTTTAGTACCGATTCATTGATGTCAAATTGGGCCAATCGTTGGGTGTGATGCTTTTGTGTCGACTCAACAAAGTAACGCAATTCATCATTGATAGCCATAAAAATGGGTTTGGATCTCTGGCTGAAAGCATAACTTGCTGAAAAAAGGATGGCAAAAGTAAGAACCCACCGGTTGAAGCGCGCCACTGGTGTCATCGTGATTGTCCTGTTGAGTTAGCCGGATGACTAAGAAAGAACGGGGTGCAACCCCGAAGTGCCGGGGTTGCTTTGTCAAAGAATTGCCCTCTCCCCAAGCCGGCAACTACTTTTTCAACTTCAAAACCGACTTTCCCGGATAGACCGCCGCATCGGCGAGCATCTCCTCGATGCGCAGCAACTGATTGTACTTGCATATGCGATCAGTGCGCGAGGCCGAGCCGGTTTTGATTTGCCCGGCGTTGGTGGCCACGGCAATGTCGGCGATGGTGGTGTCTTCGGTTTCGCCGGAACGGTGGGAGATCACCGCAGTATAGCCGGCGCGCTTTGCCATTTCGATGGCGTCGAGGGTCTCGGTAAGGGTGCCGATTTGATTGACTTTGATCAAAATCGAGTTGGCCACGCCGCCGTCGATGCCCTGCTTCAGTAGCTCGGTGTTGGTGACGAAAATGTCGTCGCCGACGAGTTGGATTTTATCGCCGAGTTCTTTAGTCATGACTTTCCAGCCGTCCCAATCATTTTCTGCCAGGCCATCCTCGATGGAAACGATCGGGTATTTCTTCACCAGGCCGGCATAATATTTCACCATCTCCTCGGAAGACAATTCTTTATTTTCTGACTTCAAAACATATCGTTGTTTTTTGGCGTCATAAAACTCACTGGACGCCGGATCGAGGGCGATGAAAATATCGTCACCCGGTTTGTAGCCCACCTTTTCAATGGCCTGCATGATCACCTGCAGCGCTTCTTCGTTAGATTTCAAATCCGGCGCAAAACCGCCTTCATCACCGACGGCGGTGTTATATTTTTTGCTTTTCAAAACTGACTTGAGAGAATGAAAAATCTCCGCGCCCATGCGCAGGGCCTCCGCAAAGTTGATCGCGCCGCCAGGCATGATCATGAATTCCTGCAAATCGACATTGTTGTCGGCGTGGGCGCCGCCGTTGAGGATGTTCATCATCGGTACCGGCAGGGTTTTGGCGTTGACGCCGCCGAGGTAGTGATAGAGCGGCAGTCCCACCGCGTTGGCCGCCGCACGCGCCGTCGCCAGGGACACGCCGAGAATGGCGTTCGCGCCCAACTTGCCCTTATTTTTTGTGCCATCTAATTCTAACAAAATAGAGTCGATGGCGCTTTGCTCGACGGCATCTTCGCCGACCAGAGCCTCAGCGATGGTCTCGTTGACGTTGTTGACGGCGGTGAGGACGCCTTTGCCGTTGTAGCGCTTTTCGTCCTTATCGCGCAACTCGATGGCCTCGTGTTCACCGGTGGACGCGCCCGACGGCACGGCCGCCCGGCCCAGCGCGCCATTCTCCAGCAACACGTCCACCTCGATGGTGGGGTTGCCGCGGGAGTCTAAGATTTCTCGTGCAAAAACTTCAACAATGGTGGTCATAGGGGTCTCCTTTTGAGTTATTCATGTTGTCAATTGGGACGTTGATTTTTGCAGATTAATGCTGACAAAGCGGTGATAGCTGAAGCGCTAACACTGCAGTGAAGAAATCTGCGTCGATAAGCGTTTATCCGCGTCCGTTTTTTTACCAGATGGTTTCCGCTTTGATCAAATTGGTGGTGCCGGCCACGCCCACCGGCACACCGGCGGTGATCACAACTTTGTCGCCAATCTTTGCAAACCCCGATTTCAACGCCTTGTCCAAGGCTTCCTCCATCATCTCGTCGGTGTTCTGGTAAGTTCCGGAGACAATCGGATACACTCCCCACACCAAATTGAGCCGGCGCACGACTTCCGGAATCGGGCTGAATGCGATAATTGGCTGACTGGGCCGAAACGAGCTGACCATGCGCGCGGTGCCGCCGGACTGCGTCGGGGTGATGATCACCGCGGCGTTGAGATCGCGCGCCATTTGATACGAGGCATGGCTTACCGCTTGCGCGATGCCGGTGACGTCGCTCATTTCTCGCGAGCGGCGATTCATCTCCGCCACTTTGCTGCCCTCCGTCACCTCGATGATGTTCGCCATCGTTTTCACGGCTTCAATTGGATAATTGCCAACGGTGGTTTCCTCCGAAAGCATCACCGCGTCTGTGCCATCGAGCACGGCGTTGGCGACGTCGTTGGCCTCGGCACGGGTGGGCCGCGGACTGTCCACCATCGATTTCAGCATCTGGGTGGCGGTGATCACCGGTTTGCTGGCCTCGTTGCACAGCTTGATGATCATCTTCTGCGCCAGCGGCACGCGCTCCAGTGCGGTCTCAACCGCCAGGTCGCCGCGCGCCACCATGATGCCATCAGCGGTCTCGATGATTTCCGCAATGTTCTCCAGCGCCTCGTACTTTTCGATTTTGGCAACGATGGGAGCGCGCTGGTTTTTCGACTCCATGATTTCTTTTACTTCGAGGATGTCTCCTTTGCGGCGCACGAACGACATCGCTACATAATCCACGCCGTGTTCGAGACCAAATGCCAGATCGGCGCGGTCTTTATCGGTGAACGCTTTTACCGACAGCGAAATGCCTGGCAGGTTGACGCCTTTGTGGGAACTCAATAGCCCGCCGACTTTCACTCTGCAGATGACGTTTTTGGCATCGGTTTTCTCCACGAGCAATTCGATGCTGCCGTCGGCGAGCAGGATGCGGTCGCCGGGTTTGACGTCGTTCGTCAGTTCCGGAATCGAAACCGCAGCCCGCGTATCGTCTCCGCGGACATCTTCGACGGTGAGGGTGAAGGTCTGCCCGGCTTTGAGAATGACCGGCTCTTTTTTGAATTTCCCGACGCGCATTTTGGGACCGGCGAGATCCTGCAAAATCGCGATGGGCTGGGCTTTTTTTTCCGCAACGTTGCGGATGCGGTGCAACGTCTGCAGATGTTGCTCGTGGGTGCCGTGGGAAAAATTGAGGCGGGCGACGTTCATGCCGGCGTCGATGAGCTGGCCCAGCATCTCTTCGGAATCGGTCACCGGGCCGATGGTGCAAACGATTTTCGTGCGTCGCATGGCGTGAATATACGACAAATCAGGGCTTTATGCAAGAAGGGCTTTGAGGTATTTCGCGGGGTTGCAAAATCTTAATCGCCCGCTAAAAGCGCGTTAGTAAGGGAACCGATCAAACACCGTCTGCGACGGTGTTTGATCTCGTTTCGGCCTCAATGTAGCAAAACCATTTTCTTTCGAAATATCACTTCACCGATTTTCAACTCATACACATAAACTCCGGACGACACACCCTTCGTCCCTCGCTCATCGCCGCCATCCCAATTAACGC
>DASWHH010000250.1:0-4344 GCA_036398295.1 bacterium | reverse complement strand
GGTCTTTTTGACCCACCCGCGATGGTGCCTTTCACGACGATTGCCGCAGAGGTCATCCGCAGCGCGGACCACACTAAACTCGCGCAAGAGGCGGCGGTGAAGTCAATCGTGTTGCTAAAGAACCGGGACAACCTGCTACCGCTAAGCAAAGAAATCGCCAGCATTTTTGTGACCGGCCCAACGGCGACGCACATTCAGGCGTTGCTCGGCAACTATTATGGCCTGAGCGAAGATCTCGTCACCATCCTCGAAGGCATCGTTGGCAAAGTTAGCACTCACACTGCGGTGAATTATCGCCAAGGCGCCCTGCTCGATCGGCCTAATGCGAATCCCCACGATTGGGTGTCAGGAAGGGCAGCTGCGAGCGAAGTCACCATTGCGTGTGTCGGCATTTCGCAGCTTATTGAAGGGGAGGAGGGAGAAGCCATCGCCTCGCAGAGTCAGGGTGATCGCCGCGACATTCGTCTGCCGCAGAATCAAATCGATTTCCTCAAAACCATTCGCAGCCGGGCGAACAAACTCGTGGTGGTGATAACGGCTGGCAGCGCCATCGCCTGTCCTGAGGTTTTCGAAATGGCGGATGCCTTGCTCTACGTCTGGTATCCCGGTGAGCAGGGCGGTAAAGCGGTTGCGGATGTCCTGTTCGGAGACGCCGTTCCTTCGGGGCGTCTGCCCGTCACTTTCCCGAAATCCGTTGAGGATTTGCCGCCGTTCGAAGATTACAGCATGATCGGGCGAACCTATCGCTATACGACGAAAGAGCCGCTCTTCCCGTTTGGCTTCGGCCTGAGTTATACCAGCTTCAAGTACAGCGATCTCAAACTGAGCAGCGACAAACTTAAGAAAGGATCGACGCTGACCGCCGAGATCACCGTCACCAACACCGGTAAAGCATCCGGCGAAGATGTGGTTCAGCTCTACATCACCGATGTCAAAGCCTCGACTCGTGTGCCGCTGAGCTCCCTCCAAGGGTTTCAGAGGGTGTTTTTGAATGCGGGCGAAAGCAAGACCGTCTCCTTTACCGTTGGTGCCGCGGCCATGCAAATGGTGAATGATCGGGGAGAACGAGTCATCGAGCCGGGCGACTTCAAGGTTATGGTGGGAGGCGCCGCGCCTGTAAGACGCAGTATGGAACTCGGAGCACCAGCTCCGGCAGATGCTTTGTTTGCAGTTCAATAAGGAAAAGCTGAGCAAATCGATGGATTTCACCTGTAAAAGACTAAAGGAACGATTTCATGCATGCTGAAACCCAGAAGTTGTCTATCAAAGAAAAGATCGGTTACGCTTTAGGCGATACGGCTTCAAATTTATTCTTTCAAACTTTCATTCTGTTTCTGCCCATCTTCTACACGGACGTGTTTGGGTTGCCGGCGGCAGCGATGGGAACAATGTTTTTGGTCACTCGCATCTTCGATGCCATTAACGATCCGATAATGGGCACCATTGCCGACCGCATGAATACCCGCTGGGGAAAATTTCGTCCCTTTCTGCTTTACTTTGCCGTGCCTTTCGGCATCATGGGCGTGTTGACATTCACGACGCCGGACTTCGACGCCACCGGCAAAATCATCTATGCCTATGTGACTTATAATTTCCTGATGGTCATGTACACCATCGTCAACGTCCCATACTCGGCACTCATGGGCGTCATTACACCCAACTCCTTGGAGCGGACGGAACTGTCGTCATATCGTTTTGTGGCGGCGTTTGTCGGCGGTTTGATTGTACAGGCCACGACCATTTCTTTTGTAAAATACTTCGGCAAGGGGAACGACGCCCTTGGCTGGCAATGGGCCATGGGATGCCTCGCCGGACTGGCGGTCATCTTGTTTGTTATCACTTTTGCCACGACGCGCGAACGCGTTCATCCCCCCAAAGAACAAAAGATCGAGTTCAGGCAAGACCTGCGAGATTTGTTCACCAACAAACCCTGGCTGCTCATTGCCGGCGCGACGGTCTTTCAGCTCACCTATATCGTGATGCGCAGTTCTTCCATCGCCTACTACTTCAAGTACTATGTCGGAAACCAGCAGCTTAATCTCTTTGGCAATGTGATTGATCTTTCTTATGAAGCTTTCACGTCATCTTTTCTATTGTCTGGAAGCATCGTTACCATCCTTGGAGTGATTCTCACCAAGTGGTTCTCGAAGATTCTCGACAAGAAAAACACCTATGCTGGGTTTCTGATGGCCAGCGCTGCGGTAAACGCGATATTCTTCTTTGTGCGTCCTCACGATGTTATTCTGATTTTTGTTCTCAACCTATTCGTCTCATTCTTCTTTGGCCCAGTGTCGGTGCTGCAGTGGGCGATGTACACCGACACCGCCGATTATTCGGAATGGAAGAACAATCGGCGCGCCACCGGACTCGTGATGGCGGCGTCGCTGTTCGCGCTGAAACTCGGATTGACTCTGGGCGGCGCGCTGGTGGGTTGGATTCTGGCCTACTATGGCTTTGTGGCGAATCAACCGCAGACCGGGGAAACTCTCAGCGGCATCGTACTGCTGTTGAGTCTCTACCCGGCGATTTTTGGAATCGTTGGCGGCCTATTGATGATTGTCTACCCACTTACGAACAAAATGATGGTTAACATTGAAGTGGATTTGACGGCAAGACGACAAGCGGCGTAGTTGAAAGGGTTCAGACAAATGAAAATATATAGAAAAGCTGGGCGACTTTTAGTTGTCATCCCCGAACGTTTTAGTCGGGCATCCATATTTCCTGAAAATGGCTTCCCGCCAAAAGGGCGCGGGAATGACACAGTGAAGAAAGGAATGGCGTTTCTGGTCGGACTGACGTTGGCTTTGAGCGCCATGGCTTTCGCGGGACGACCCGCACTCAAGAAAGTCTTCGAAAAAGATTTCCTCATCGGCGCGGCTTTGAACCACGATCAAATTTCCGGCAAAGAGCCGGCGGCCGTAGCCTTAGTTGAGGGACATTTCAACAGCATTACGCCGGAGAATGTTCTGAAATGGGAGGCGGTTCATCCCGAGCCGCACGAATACAATTTTGAGCCAGCGGATGAGTTTGTAACGTTCGGGGAGCAGCGCGGCATGTTCATGATTGGCCACGTGCTGGTGTGGCAACAGCAGACGCCGAACTGGGTTTTTGAAGACGGCAATGGCAAGCCTACTGATCGGGAAACCTTGTTGCAGCGGATGCGAGATCATATCTTCACAGTGGTCGGTCGTTACCAGGGACGCATCCATGGCTGGGATGTGATCAACGAGGCGGTCGAAGACGATGGCAGTCTTCGCCAAAGCAAATGGCTGCAGATCATCGGCAGCGACTACATTCAGAAGGCCTTCGAGTATGCCCGGGAGGCGGATCCGGATGCGGAGCTGTACTACAACGACTATAACATGTGGAAAGCCGGAAAAGTAGCGCGCGTGGCGCAACTGGTGCGCGACCTGCAATCCAAGGGCCGCGTCGATGGCGTTGGCATGCAGGGACACTGGGGTCTGGACTATCCACCGATCGACGAAGCGGATGCGGCTATCAAAGCTTTTGCTCAGTTGGGCGTGAAAGTCATGATCACTGAGATGGATGTCGACGTTTTGCCCCTGCCGCCCGAATCGCAAGGCGCCGATATTACTCTGAATTTTGACATGCACAAGCAACTCAATCCTTATCCGGATGCGCTGCCCGACTCGATGCAGCAAGTGCTGGCGAATCGCTACGCTGAGTTCTTTGCGCTGTTTCACAAGCATCGCGACCACATCAGTCGCGTTACATTTTGGGGAGTTCACGACGGTCAGTCATGGAAAAACAATTGGCCGGTGCGAGGAAGGACGTCCTATCCACTTCTGTTCGATCGCCAGTATCGACCCAAGCCGGCTTTTGAAGCCGTGATTCGTGTTGCAGGCGAAGACAAGTAACCACATGATAAATCCCGAGTTTCAAATAATTTCCAATGATCAGTCTCGAAACGTCAAACTGGGTAAAGTTGACAGTGTCATTCCCGCTGCTTTTAGCGGGAATCCATCGGCGGGATCTGTGGATGCCCGACAAACTTATGCCCGCATGTTTTTGGCGGGTAGCCATCCGGGCATGTCAAAAATGTGAAGGCATTGGAATTTCAAATTTGAGCTTTGTTTTGATTTGATGATTTGTGATTTTGATTTTAAAAGGACAAACATGAATAAGAAGAAACCAAAATCTCGAAAAGCGCCGCTCAAAAAAGCACCTTACAAAAATGCCAAACTTCCGATCAAAGATCGCGTCGCAGACCTGCTTTCGCGTATGACCCTCGAAGAGAAAGTCGCGCAAATGGTTGGCGTATGGCAGGGCAAAGGCCAGACGCTGGTCGATGAGAGCGGAAACTTCGATCTCGAAAAGGCCAAG
>DASWHH010000249.1:0-2028 GCA_036398295.1 bacterium | reverse complement strand
CAACACTTTCGAAAATTATTTAAAATTTTACCACGATGTCGATGACCCTTCGCGCAAAGAAACGCTGATCAAAAGCATGCAGGGCGTCATCAACCGTGAGCAGCCGGCAACGTTTCTTTATTTCAAATGGCTCACGCATTACATGATCAATGTCAACAAGTTTGACAATTACCGCGATGTCCGCGGAGGACTGCGTCCCTTCGATGAATGGATTTTAAAGAGCCGGCCGGAGCCCTAGCCTGGATACTTCACAAATTTTGAAGTCAAACAAGATCAATTGCAATGAAGTCTCAGTTATTTACAGACGCGGAGTAATCCATCAATCCATTAATCCATTTATTTAATCCCCCAAGCGGTGGATGTCCGCGCCTTTAAAACAGTTTATGAATAGTTTAGGCTGGTAATGTTAAAGCACAATCCCACCATTAAGCTCCACCATCGCCTGTTGACGCGCCTGCTGGTTTCTTATATCCTGATCGCATCGCTGCCGCTTTTATTTACCGGCAAAGTGCTGGTTGACACCGCACAGGATTCTATCAAAGAGACCATTCTCGAGCGCAATCGCGAGTTTACCATTCGCTCCACTCGCCTGGTGGATTTCAAATTGCAGACCGCGCGGGACATCATCACCAGCCAGGCCAAAACCCAATCCATCTACGAGATGAACAAACCCACCGTTGAGTTGGCCATCCACACCATCAAGAGTGAATTCGAGCTTTTCAATCAACTGCTGGTCGTCGATAGCGCTGGCAGTGTGTTCGCCTCAACCTCTTTTGATGAAGAGAACATAGACAAGTTCAGCAAGAATGGTGTGATTACCAACATTCTGCGGGGGCTGAGCTACCGTTCCGATGTCTACATTTCCGGCGAAAATTTGCCCATGCTCGATATCGCAGAGCCGATCAAGCGCTTCGACGAGGTGGTGGGTGTTCTTTACGCGGTGGTGGACTTGAAAGCCATGTGGGATTTGGTGCAAGAAAATGTTGTGGGCGAAAAGGGCGAGGCATTCATTTTTAACAAGGACGGCGTCTACATCGCCCACTCGGATCCGAAAAAGGTCTATGCGAAACAGGTTTTCAAGAATCGGGAGATCATTGACAAGATTGCCCAGGGACTGGACGGCCAGACCATTTATACTACCGATGAGGGTGTGGAAATGGTGGCGGCTTACGTGCCCATCGGCGAGTTTGGCTGGGGCGCAATGATTCAACAGCCCACGTCCGAAGCGTTTGCGCCCGCCAACCGCATGCGCGTACGGGTGATGCAATTCATGATCGGCACCATCGTCCTGGCATCCCTGCTGGCCTACCTTTACTCGCGGTGGATTGTCAAACCCGTGAACCACCTGGTTTCGGGAATGGAGCGCTTCTCCGGCGGCGAGCTGAACTACCGAGTCGAAAAAGTGACCAGCGACGAAATTGGCACGTTGGCTGAAAATTTTAACGACATGGCCGATCGCCTGATCGAATATCAAAATACCATCAAACGCACCGAACGCCTGGAGACCTTGGGCAAGTTGGCGGCCGTGCTTTCCCACGAAATCCGCAACCCCCTCAATTCCATGGTAATCAACATGCAAATCATGAAACGGGAGTTGAAAAAGGAACGATTCAACCGCGAGCGCGTGGAGAATTTTTACACCGTGCTGGCTTCGGAGATTAAACGCGTGGATCAACTGGTGAGCGATTTTCTACTTATCGCCCGACCGCCCAGTCTGCAAAAGAGCAAAGTGCTTCTGAACGAAGTACTCGACGAGGTACTGCTGCTGCACACGGCAGAGGCCCTTCAAAAAGGCATCCGTATTGAACGGGATTACAATAGCGACCCGGTGAATACACTGGTCGATGCCGGCAAAATCAAGCAGGTTTTTGTCAATCTGGTGGTCAATGCTATTCAGGCCATGCCCGGCGGCGGCAAACTGACGGTCGAACTCCGGAACTCCACCACCGGTCCGAAATCCCGGCAAAAAACACCGGGTAAGGTTGTGACTATCGCTTTCAAAGATACGGGGGTTGGCATCCGCAAGGA
>DASWHH010000248.1:0-5655 GCA_036398295.1 bacterium | reverse complement strand
GCCGATGCCGGGGTCGCCACCCAGTAGAATCACCGAACCCGAGACGATACCGCCGCCGAGTACCCGGTTGAATTCCGGGCTGGCGGTGAGGATACGCTGCCCGTTTTCACAGGTTACATTCGCCAGGTTTACCGGCGACGTTGAGCCACCGCTGCGCTGACGGGATCGCCTATCGCCGGCGACAACGACTTCCTCAATAAAACTGTTCCATGCGCCGCATTCGCTGCATTTACCCAGCCAGCGGAGAGAAACGAACCCACAGCTCTGACAGGCATACCTTACTTTTTCCTTTTTAGACTTAACCGGCAACTTTCACCTTTGTCGCAAAAAATTCAGTCGAAAGTATAAAATTATAGACTAAAAGTCAAGAGTAATCATTGACTGTCTTCCAATGTTTTCATAGATTTAGACCAACAAATTATTGTCTAATTTTTTTGGTAAGCCTATGATAGGAAAAAGACTCCTGGCAACGATGGTCACTGCCACATGTTTGACAAGCGCCTGCGCGAACGTTGAGGAGGAGAACTCGATGATTCCGAACAAGATCGCAGAGATTTACTCAGAATTGCTCATCCGTTCTCTGGACCCAACTTCCCCGGATTCGTTGCCGGTGTTCGAAGCATTGCTCCGCCAGCATGGACTCACGACTGAACAGTTCGAGAGCCAACTCGCAAAGTATGAACAACACCCTGAAATTTGGCACAGTATAGTAGAACAGACTTTGCAGGCATTAAGGGCCGATTCCACAAAACCCGGCGACACTCCTCCCCAAATCGTATCCCCGAAAAAATAACGCTGTTTCACGTCAGTACATTGTTTCAGCTGCTGCTAGATATTTCAACAAATTGTTAATTTCTCCGGTGAATCATTCATATTAAAAACAACCACTTAAGACTACGGTCAACTTGTGGCACCGCATTTGCTGAATGAGAAGTGATTAAAAATATGAGGGCAGCCCGGATGTCACAGATGGTTTGGAAATTGCGCTTTCTAATTCTAAAACTTCAATTCCATTCGCTCAGGAAGAGGATCTTAAAGAGAGATGTAACCCACATTGGTCTCCAATCCAACCCCATGGCATAGCATCTTTGAGGAGGCCAATCACCCCGGGGACTGGCTCACGGCAACCTCGCACTACACCCTTGAGAGTCAGTCCCTTTTTTTATTCCATTCAAGCTGATGCCAAAAAGCTTAAAGCTTGCGACCTTGGAAGCTGTCGCTGTTCGCCGGTACTCATGGTTTTGATGGTCACCCTACCCTCCGCAAGTTCATCTGGCCCGATGATTACCACATAAGGAATGCGCTTCTTGTCCGCGTAAACAAATTGCTTTTTAAGTTTACTCAATTCGAGAAAATGTTCAGCGTTGACACCGGCCATCCGCAGTTCCTGGGTGAGAATCAGGCTGGAATCCACCGTGCTTTCATCAAACAAAGTCACCAGAGCTTTGGTTTTCGCATTGGAATCAGAAAACATGTTCAGCTCGTTCATCACGTCGATGATGCGCTCGATGCCAAAGGCGACCCCGGTGGCCGGAATATCTCTGCCGAGAAACATCCCAATCAGCCGGTCATAGCGGCCGCCGCCGCTCAGGCTTCCCATTTTCGGTTCCTCGACCACAGCTTCATGGATCGGACCCGTGTAATAGCCTAACCCCCGGGCTAAATACAAATCGATTCGCACAGCATCCCGATTCACTCCCAAGCTGTCGAGATATTTCATAATCTGAGTTAGTTCCTCCGCTCCGCTTTGCAATTCCTCGTTGCCATCGAGCAGCCCAGCTAATTCCGCGAGTACATCTAAAGAGTTGTCTGAAAGCGCGAATACCGAAAAAATCTTCTGAATCTGGGAATCTGACAGTCCCCGGTCAAGCAACTCCTGCTTTACACCATTTGGACCGATCTTGTCAAGCTTGTCGATGGCGACAAAAACGGCATTACCGCTTGCCGGTGGGATACCGCCGTGTTTTATGATTCCGTTCAGAATTTTCCGATTGTTAAGACGGATCTTGAATTTGTTGAACCCAAGGCTTGACAGGACTTGATAAACCATAGCAATGATTTCCGCATCAGCCAGCATGGACGTAACGCCCACCGAATCGACATCGCATTGATAAAACTCCCGGTACCGGCCGCGCTGGGGACGGTCGGCGCGCCAAACCGGCTGAATCTGGTAGCGTTTAAATGGTTGCACGATTTCGTTTTCGTGCATGGCAACCACCCGACTCAAAGGGACGGTGAGATCATAACGCAAAGCCTCATCTACCAGGTCGTCATAATGTTCTACCGCAAATTCCTTTCGACCCTGCAACAATTCTTCGAGGCCAGTTCCCCGTTTCAATACCTTGAAAATCAGCTGCTCACCCTCTTCCCCGTACTTTCCGGAGAGCACTTCCAGCTTCTCAATAGCAGGGGTCTCCAGTGGCTGGTACCCGTACCGCTCAAAAACCGTACGAACGGTTGCTATCACGGATTGCCGGCGAATCATCTCTTCCGGCAAAAAATCCCGCGTACCCTTTGGCAAACTTGGTTTGATAAGAGGCATTTTTCATCAATCAATTGGTTAGAGCGACAGACCCAAATTATCGATTTCGTGAACAATTTCACCACTCATTAGCAGCTCAAGCATTTGCACTATCCGCGAATGTAGAAACTCGTCGTCCCGCATCAATTGGAATGGCGTCCCCATTTTGTCGCTAGTGGTTGCGCGATAACTTTTGATAAAATCAAACACTCGGGCCGTACCGCGTCCCATCGGAAAAATTTCGAACGAAGTACCCTGTTCCCCGGCGCTTAAATGCAGGGCCTGAATAGCACACAAAAATTCGATGGCCAACAGGTACTGCACATTGCCGCAAATCTTCAAGGCCTTCCTGGCTGCCGTGTATCCCATGCTGACGTGATCCTCCTGGTTGTCGGAAGTAGGGATGCTGTCCACGCTGGCGGGATGGCACAGAATTTTGTTTTCCGAAACCAATTGCGCCGCGGTGTACTGCAATAACATGTAACCCGAGTTGAGACCGGGCGCACCACCGGTCAAGTTGCGGGGCAAACCGAAGCTCAGGCTCGGACTGAGCATGCGGAACACCCGCCGCTCCGAGATGCTGCCGATTTCTGACATCGCGATTGCTAAAAAATCCATCGCTAGTGCCAGAGGTTCGCCGTGAAAGTTTCCGCCGCTTTTGGATGAGTAGGTCCCATTATCGGTGGGAAAGATTACGGGATTATCGGTCACTGCGGTGATCTCCCGCTCGACGATCCCCTTCACGAAGTGAAACGCGTCTTGGCACGCGCCATGGACCTGCGGTACGCATCGCAGCGAGTAAGCATCCTGTACACGATTTTTGTCGAATTCATTGTCGAGTTTGTATTTCTTGATCGCTTCCAATGACTCCGCCGGTTCAGTTTTTTGGACCCGCTGTCTTATTTGCTTCTCCGTTATCGAATTGAAATAGGCGAGCTGTGCCTCCGCGGTCATGCGTTTGCTACCGTTAATCAGTGTGCGGATATTCTGGGCCGTCGCGATCTGACCCGACTGGCGGCGCAAATCGTGCAACTCCGGCGCAAAGGCGTCTTTCTCGCACATCAGCGCCTCCAAGCTCAGAGCCGCAGCGATGTCCGCATGTAGCAAGAGCATCTCAACATCATGAACCAAACGCACAGCAATCGCCGCCATAAACGCCGTGGCGTTGGTTAACGAGACCGCCTCTTTGGCCTGCAATCGAATCGGTTCGAAAATCACCGCCGTGCCATTTTGCTGGAATCGCAAATTGCCGGAATCATCCAGCAAATGGCGAATTTGGTGTCTCTCGTTGCCTACCCAAATTTCAGCGTCTCCTTCACCCACCATGGCCGCCGCCACGTGCGTGAGAGGCGCCAGATCACCACTGGCCCCCAGTGAGCCTTGCTCCGGAACAACCGGGTGAATTCGTTTGTTCAGCATCTCAATTAATTTATCAACGATCAGCGCCCGAACCCCCGAGTATCCCTTGGAAAGGGCGTTGGCCTGTAGCAGCATGGCGCCTCTTACTGTTTCTATTTCCAGGGGGTCGCCCACGCCAACACAGTGAGATCGAACATACAATTCCTGAAATTTTTCGATTTCACCCCGACTGATCCGAACATTTTTCAGAGCGCCAACTCCGGTATTAAATCCGTAGCGCGTCGGCGCGCTGTCCGTAAGCCAGTTGTCTTCAACATATTTTCTAACCGCTTCTACTTTTTTTCTTTTCGGGCCCTCAAATTTCTCAACGATGGCGAGATGTCGAGTCACGGCCATGATTCTGTTGATGGTCAACTCTTCATGATTGATTGAAACCATAGTCAGTGCTGATTCCGGCGTTTGTTGCATATGGCACTGTCTCCGTATCTTTAACTTTCCATTTTGCGACGAATGGCGTTATAGTAAGTGTCAAAAAGTTTTTCAATGCTCAAATCGATGACATCATTGACCACCAGCGAGTCTCCCTCAACCCTGCCGAGAACAGTCAGCGGGATGTCATTGCGCTCGCAAATTTCCTGCATGCGCTTTAAGTTCGATTCCTTCACGGAAATGACTATTCGAGATTGATCCTCGCCGAACAAGGTGAAATCCATTCTCTCCTCGGGGTGCAACTTGATGACGGCACCCAGCTTCTGGTGGGGATTCAAAAAACAACTTTCGGCCAACGCCACCGCCAGCCCGCCCTCCGCAACATCGTGCGCAGATTGAACCGAACCCTCGCGGATAGCCTCCAGGCATGCGCTCTGCAAGCGCTTTTCAAAATTCAAATCGAGACGCGGGCAATCACCCGCGACTCTGCCAAACTGCACTTTGAGATATTCGCTGCCGCCGATTTCGTCCCTATTCTTTCCGAGCAAAACCACCAGATCCCCCACAGCCTTAAACCACGCCGTGGTCACATGGCGCAAATCTTCCACGATGCCAATCATGCCGATGACGGGTGTGGGATAGACCGCCCCTTCCGGATTTTCGTTATAGAAGCTGACGTTGCCGCCGGTGACCGGCGTATTCAGCGCCAGGCAGGCTTCACCGATGCCGGCCACCGCCTCTTTGAATTGCCAGAAAATTTCCGGCTTATAGGGATTGCCAAAATTCAAGCAGTTGGTGATGGCCACGGGTTGGCCCCCCGAGCACACAACGTTGCGCGCCGATTCTGCTACCGCGATCTTCGCTCCCACCCTGGGGTTTAAATAAACATAGCGGCCATTGCAGTCGGTCTTCATAGCCAATGCACGCCTGGTGCCCTTGATGCGAATCACGGCCGCATCTGATCCCGGGAGCACAACCGTGTTGGTTCGCACCATATGATCGTATTGCCGGGTCACCCATTCCTTGCTGGCAATATTCGGTGAGGACAATAATTTGATCAAAACATCGTCACAAGCATCTGGCTCAGGAAGGACACGTAAATCGAATGAATGGAGCTGGTCGATATAGGCAGGCTTCTTGTCTTCGCGGTGATAAACCGGAGCACCGCCGCCTAAGACCAACGACTCGGCTGGAATGCTCGCGACTTTCCTACCATTGTGGTGAACGCTCAGTGTCGCCCCGCGCGTGACTTTGCCAATGATCTCGGAGTGCAAGTCCCATTTTTTGCAGATGGCTTTGACCTCATCCTCTTTGCCCTTCCTGGCCACCACAAGCATCCGTTCCTG
>DASWHH010000247.1:0-2502 GCA_036398295.1 bacterium | reverse complement strand
CATCGCGTCCGGCGGGTTTGCCGTTATCGCCAGCATCCTGGCGATTCTGATTTTCATACTCGTAGAAATCTGGCCGCTTTTTGAATCTGCCAAGGTGAGTTTGAACAAATCCTTCCCGGTCGCCGAGTTGTTTGAAGACTGGCAGGCTTTACAAAGTCAGCCGGTTGCCATCGGCTTGGACGAGAACATGGAAATCGGTTACGTGATTTTAGATAACGGGGTTGTGCAATTCTACACCCTCAATGATGTGAAATCGCGCGAACGCTTTCGCCTGCAGAATATGGCGGGGCAGCGAATCACGGCGGTCTGGCAATCGCTCGATGGAACGCAATTGTTGGTAGGTACCAACTCGGGCAACGTCCTCGAGGTGTCGGTGCGTTTTAACTCGAAATTTTCTGAGGGCGGACGCACGTACCAACCTGGCATTTCCGAAAGCCCCAGTTTTCAAATTGACGAGCAGAAAACGACCATTGTCAAATTGTCCTTCGCTGGCGAGCTTGATGGGCAGATGGCCATAGCAGCCATTACTGCGGACGATCGCGTCCTGATTTTTCTCCAGAACAAAGAAGAATCACTTTTTGGGGATGCCGAGCTCACCACGATGCGCTACGAGCTGCAACGCAAATGGTCAACACGGCCACTGTCCGTGGCAGTCGATGGAGCTTTGCGCAACGTTTATGTGGGCACCTCCGGCGGCAGGGTTTATCACTGGAATCTATTTGCGGATCGCGAACCAGAATTTCTCACCGTCGCTCGAGTCAATGAGCAAAACTCCGGTGTGACGCATCTTGAGTTTTTGATCGGCCACCGGACTTTACTGGTTGGGGAAAGCAGCGGCGACCTTAGCGCCTGGTTCCTGGTCCGCGATAGCACCTCGGTTTCTGGTTGGCGGCTGACCCGTATTCATGACATGAAATCGAATCCCGGAGGGATAACCACCGTTGCGGCATCGGCGCGCGATAAAGGGTTCATCGCCGGTGATGAACGGGGCAACCTCATTTTGCAGTATGTAACGTCGGAGCGGGCACTCGCCGAATTTCGCGGTGTTGATGGGGTAGCCATCACCTTCGCTCATTTTGCGCCCAAAGCCACCGGCGCATTAACCCTGGACATCACCGGAAAACTATCATACTGGGCAATTGATAATCCCCATCCGGAGGCCAGTTACAAGGCTTTCTTTGGCAAAATCTGGTACGAAGGTTATGAGCAACCGGAGTATGTCTGGCAGTCCACCGGCGGCACCGATGACTTTGAGCCGAAGTTGAGCCTCGTGCCGCTGATTTATGGCAGCTTGAAGGGGACGTTTTACGCGCTGATTATAGCCATCCCCGTTGCTATATTGGGTGCCATTTATACCTCGCAGTTCATGCATCCCAGCCTGCGCAACTACATCAAACCGACGGTGGAAATTATGGCCGCTCTCCCCAGCGTGGTGCTGGGCTTTCTGGCCGGACTCTGGCTGGCCCCGCTGATTGAGCGTTACTTACCAGGCGTTCTGCTAATGCTAACCGCGATGCCACCGACGATTATCCTCTGTGCCTTTATCTGGCGGAAATTGCCACGACGGATTCGATCACGAATGCATCCTGGTGTGGAAAGCCTGGCGCTCATTCCTGTTATCGTTGCCGGCGTATGGCTATGCCTGGAATTGAATGCTATCATCGAACAGATTTTCTTCGCTGGCAATTTCAGACAATGGGTGTTTACCGCGCTCAATCTTTCTTTTGATCAACGCAATGCGTTGGTGGTGGGCTTCACCATGGGCTTTGCGGTAATCCCGATTATCTTCACCATTTCCGAAGATGCGCTTTCTAACGTACCGGGAACGCTGGTTTCGGGTTCGCTGGCGTTGGGCGCAACGCCATGGCAGACGGCCATTCGGGTGGTGCTGCCGACGGCGGCCGCGGGTATCTTTTCAGCGATCATGATTGGCTTCGGTCGCGCCGTGGGGGAAACGATGATCGTGTTGATGGCCACCGGCAATACTCCTATTATGGATTGGAACATTTTCAGCGGATTTAGAACGCTTTCGGCCAACATCGCGGTGGAAATTCCCGAAGCCCCAGTCGGCGGAACACTTTATCGAGTGCTGTTTATGGCGGCTTTCTTGTTGTTCATCATAACTTTTTTTGTGAACACTTTGGCCGAATTGGTCCGGCAAAAATTAAGAGAGAAATATCAGAAACTATAATGAGTAAGTTTTGGAAAAGCGGTGATCCTTTTGTTTGGTTGACCGGCGGGGCGCTGGCAACCAGTCTGTTGATGATTCTCGGATTGGTTTTGCTCATCCTTGCCAATGGACTTGGACAGTTCTGGCCGGGCAAACTTGCGGAGCTGAGCTTAAAGGACGATCAGAAATTGTTGGGTGAAATCTGGGAAAGGGAAGTTATCCCGCAACCGGGTGAGGACAAGGGCGAGGAAGCCCATCGCATTCGCATGAAAATCGGTAACCGTGATCTCTACTCCCTCGATTTCCGCTGGGTTGATGAATCGGAGGTAATC
>DASWHH010000246.1:0-13993 GCA_036398295.1 bacterium | reverse complement strand
CACCCTGTAGTTTTCTTCATTATTAAACAATAGAATCTTCCCCATCGGGTCCGCCGCTCCAAAATATTTATGCGCCATTTCTTCTGTGATGACCACCGAAAAGGGTTCGCGCAACGCGGTTTTAGCATCGCCGCTTTTGAGGGGAAAAGTGAAGACGTCAAAGAAAGTTGAATCAGCGAAATAGACCCGCTGCTCGTTGAATCTGTTCAAGCCGTAACCAACCAGCACTGTGTTGTTGGGTTGCTTTATTCTGGTAGCGGTCATGACCTCGGGATATTCCGCTACCAGCGCGGCGGCCATTGGTACCGGACTGGTGGCCGCGGTTACATCGTTCCCGGCCATCCGGCCGTGAATGGTCACGCGGCAGATGTTATCCGCGTTTTCGTGAAAGCGATCGTAGCGCAGCTCATCATGAACAAAAAGCAGGATCAACCAGCAGCAAGCAATTCCGACGGCCAGGCCGGTAACGTTGATCATACTGTAGCCGCGATGCTTCAGCAGGTTGCGGATGGCGATTTTGAAGTAATTTTTGAACAAGGTATGGGTCCGTTGTCAGTTGTCAGTGGCCCGTTTGTTATCGCATATAACATGGAGCAGAGCAAAGCGCATGGCGCCAGCTCGGAAACCGCAAAGGTAAATCGAAAAACGTTTTCCGGTTTCCAGCCTCCGGCTTCCGGTCTCAGGTTTCCGTTTACTCGTACCGCAAAGCTTCGACCGGGTTCGTCAGCGCCGCTTTTACCGTTTGTGATGCGATGGTGAGCAACGCCAACACCAGCAGTCCGAGCACCGGCCATGCAAAAAGACCGATTCCTGCGGGCGCGCGTTGCGCAAAGTTTTGTTGTAGCACGTTACTCAATGCCCAGCTCAACGGCAGCGCGAGCATAGTCGCAATTGCCAACAATCGCCAGAAGCCTTGTGAAAGCAAAACCATAAGGTTCGCTGCGCTGGCGCCCATTATTTTGCGCACACCGATTTCTTTGGTGCGCGTTTCGACTGCATAAATCACCATGCCCAACAAACCGAGACAGGCGATCAGAATCGCAAAGCCAGCGACCAGGCTCAGAATGCGCGTGGCATCGTGCATCGCAGAATACTCCGTTTCCAGGTGATCGTCGAAGAAAACGTACTGCAGCGGCGGCGCCTGCTCGAATTTGTTCCACGTAGCGCGCACGTGCTCGAGCATAGCGGCCAGTTGCTCACCATGAAAACGGACGACGGCGTAGCGGAACTGCTCGGGGTCGTAGCGCAAGGCCAATGGGCGAGAGACGCTATACAAGGGGCGAAAATAAAATTCTTTCACAACACCCACAACCGTCACCGGATTTTTTTCGTCAAATGTCACCGTGGCCCCGATGGCCTCTGCAGGGCTCTTTAAACCCAAATCACGCACGGCAGTTTCGCTGAGAATGACGGCTTGCGGCTCCGTGGTAAAGTCAGGATCAAAGGCGCGTCCGGCGATGATCTTCAAACCTAGATCGGCAATAAGATGCTCATCGACCGTGATGATCCCGATCAACGGCTTTGTTTCCATGCCGGCGGTTTTGCCGGGCTGCCAGCTTTGTCCGCCAACCAGCACTGCAGAAGAGGCGGAAACACTCGCCACGCTCGTGTGCTTGATCATCTCCTGACGAAAGAGTGGATAGGGCACGCCCTGCAGCTCTACAAAAACGAGATGGTCGCGATCGAACCCGTAGTCAGCAGCCAGCATGAAATTAACCTGGCGATAAACAAACGAGGTAACGATGATAAAGACCAGCGCCAGTGTGAACTGTATCACGATCAACGTCCGGCGCAAGTTCAGGGTAGAAAAGCCACGAATTTGTGAAAGCCCCTTGAGCACTTTCACCGGCAAAAAAGCTGAGAGGCTGAACGCGGGATACAATCCGGCTAACAAGCCGACGAGCACGCTGAAGCCGAGGAAGCAGACGTAAAGCCACGGATCGCGAAAGACCTCGAGCGTTATCTGCGCCCTCCACTCACGCACAAAGCCGAGCGTGTTGAAAATCGGCACCAGGTCCACTAACAAGACACAGGCAGCAGCCGTGGCCAACAACGCTACGAGCACGGACTCACCTAAGAACTGGGCGACCAGTTGTCGACGCTGCGCGCCCGCGACTTTACGAATGCCGACTTCTTTGGCGCGTTTCAACGAGCGGGCAATGCTCAAACTCACGTAGTTGAAGCACGCGATCAGCATGATGATCGCCGCCAGTACCGCCAGCATATAAACCATGATGCCGGGCATCACTTGCCCAATTTCATTCGACAGTTCGCGGCCGAGGTTGATGTCGGTGAGTGCCTGCAAATCGACGCCCTGCACGCTCTGACCGAATTTACCGGGCGCGAGGGGATAATAACGCTCTTGCAGTATGGTCAGCAGGTGGCGTAAAGCCGAGAGCGAAGCGTCGGCGCGGAGCAGGAGATAGGTGTAGATGCTCGAAAAATTCTGCCAGTCATTTAGTGCCAGCGAGCCGGGCACGCGGGTCTCCAGGATTTCCAAAGTCGCAAACGAAACCAGCACCTCGAACTGCAAATGCGAAGCCGGCGGTGCGTCGCGCATCACGCCGGTGACGACATATACATCGCCATCATCGCGCCTCAGCACTTTGCCCATGGGATTGGCCGCCCCGAAGAATTGTTGGGCCAACTTCTCAGTAAGTACGATGGAAAAAGGCTCCTGGAGCACGGTTTGCACATCGCCGGAGATCAGTGGAAAATCAAATATCTCGAAAAAAGTCGGCTCGGCATAGAAACCGGAAAAAGCAAAGGTGGTGTTTTCATGAGTCGCTTTGGCGCCGAGCTGGCACAATCTCGCCGTCGCTTCGACATCCGGACAACTCGCGCGCAGAGCCTCGGCCATGGGCGCGGGCGAAGTCGCGAGGCCGACCCTACCAATATTCGGATCGACCATGTCCGTAGTGACGCGATAGATCCGATCGGCTTTGGTGTTAAAAAGATCGTAGCGCTGCTGATGGCGGATGAATGCGATCAACAATAGGCAAACGACCAGGCTAACGGCCAACCCGATGAGATTGATAGCTGAAAAGGTTTTGTACTTCAACAAATTTCTGAACGCGATCTTGAGGTAGTTCTTAAACATGGTATATGGTCCGTTGTCAGTGGTCCGTTGTCAGTTGTTAGTTGCAGAGCGCATAGAGCAAAAGCGCATGGCGCCGGCTCGGAAATCGAATAAACGAAATTCGCAAAACGTTTTCCGGTCTCCGTTACTCGTACCGCAAACTCGCCACCGGATTCGCCACCGCGGCGCGAATGGCCTGCGTGCTCACCGTCAGCAATGCAATCGAGAGACCAGCACCGCCGGCCAGCGCAAACATCCACCAGCCGACTTCGGTGCGATAGGCGAAATCTTCCAACCAACGCCTCATCGCAAACCAGGCGACCGGCCAGGCAAATACGTTGGCCAGCAGTACCCATTTGCTGAAATCGCTGGTTAGCAAAATCACGATTTTCGAAACCGATGCCCCCAGCACTTTGCGGATGCCGATTTCCCTGGTGCGGTTTTCTGTCATGAACGACGCCAATCCAAATAGTCCAAGGCATGAGATGACAACCGCCAGCAATGCAAAATAATTGAATATCGCGCTGGTGCGTTTTTCGGAATTGTAGAGATTGTCGTACGTCTGGTCGAGAAAGTGGCACTCGAACGGATAGTTGGGATTCACTTGCTGCCAGACATTTTCGATGGCGGCGAGGGCCGGCGAAATCGCGCCGCCACGAACTTTGATCAACACGATGCCGAACAAATCCAGCAACTCCGAATTGTAATCTGTCAACACGTGAAAAATCTGCGGCTCGATTTTCTGATGCAGGGACTTGAAGTGCACGTTTTTCAGCACGCCAACAATCGTGCCTTTCCTCTCACCGACCCGTATCTCTTCTCCGACCGGGTCCTCCAGCTCCATCATAGTCGCCGCCGCTTCATTGACGATGAAAGCGCCGGCAGCGTCTGTGAAAAATGCCGAGGCGAAATTGCGGCCGGCCGCCAATTCTAAATTGAGAACATCAACATAATTGTAATCGACGGCATTGATTTCCACCGGAAACTGGCGTTGGGGATCCATGCCCTGCCAGGACACCAGACGGGTATCGATGGTGTTGGTGGGCACGCAACCCTGCACGGTCACATCGAGAATCTCCGGATGCTGCAGCAGCTGTTGTTTAACAGCATGATACTGCTCGCCGAGGTTCGCTTTTGCCGGCATGAAGATCACATTCTCTTTATCGAATCCCAACTTTTTGTGAGTGAGAAACTGCACCTGTTTGTAAATAACCGACGTGCAAATAAGTAGCATAATGGAGAGCGCGAATTGGGCGACAACCAATGCCTTGCGAAAACTCCCGCGTCCGCTTTCGGACAAAATCGGTGTCCCGCCTTTTAATACCCTAATGGGAGCAAACGCCGACAGGTAAAGAGCCGGATAACTTCCGGCAAGGCCTCCAGTGCCTACGACTATCGTCGCCAGACCTAACAGCAAACGAAGATTGGTGTAATCGAGCGCAAGACTTTTTCCGGAAAGGTGATTAAACCACGGCAGCAATACCTCCACCAACAGTGCAGCCAATATCGCTGCAAAGAAAGTCAGGAACAGTGACTCGCCAAGGAACTGCTTGATTAACTGCGCGCGGCTGGAGCCGATGACCTTACGCAGCCCGACCTCCTTCGCCCGCTTCAACGAACGCGCCGTGGCCAGATTCATAAAATTGATGCAGGCAATGAGCAAAACGAAACCCGCTACCACCGAAAAAATGTAGACGTATTTGCGATCGCCGACCGCAAACTGATTGCCGCCGATGTCAGAGGAAAGATAGGCGTCGGTCATCGGCTGCAAATAAAGCTTAGTCAAATGCGCGGAAAGCACGGGCGCGTTTTTAATCAGCAGCTGAGTGATCTTTTTGCCAACCACTTCCGCATCGGCGCCGGGTTGAAGCTGCACGTAGGTCTCATGCACGAAGTTGCCCCAGGTGAATCCCCCCGCCCAGAAATTTGTAAGCGATTCCAGCTCGGAGACAAAATCGAATTGCAGGTACGAGTTGTGGGGCAAATCTGCGATGACACCGGTGATCGCAATGTCATACCAATTGTTGATGTTGAGCGATTTGCCAACGGGTTCTTCGTCGCCGAAATATTTGCGCGCCGTCTTCCGGGTGATCACGATCCCGGATTCAACCGCCTCCGGCCCGCCTGTAATAAATGGAAAAGCGAACATTTCGAACAACGCGGGATCGGCGCGGACGTCGCCCTCCTCATAAAACGCCTGTCCGCCCTGGCGTATCACCATACGTGGACGGCGATGAACGCGCGCTGCGTTCACCACTTCCGGAATTTCCGCTTTGGCAGCCGCGGCTAACGGCCCGGGAGTTTTGGCCCACTTCTCGGACTGCTCTTTCCACTCCGCAACCACGCGATAAAGATCCTGCCGGTTTTTGTGAAAGCGGTCATAGCCCAGCTCGTCGCGCACCCATAGCAGGATGAGCATGGCGCTGCCCATGCCGATGGCAAGCCCGACTATGTTGATGAATGAATAGACTCTCTGCCGTTGCAGGTTGCGTAAGGCAATTTTAAGATAATTATGAAGCATGTCACCCGATCCGTTGTTAATTGTCCGTTGTCAGTCGCAGAGCGCAAAGCCCTTATCTACAAAAAGGTATAGCAACTGCTTCATTCATACCGCAGCGCCTCCACAGGATTCGCCAGCGCCGCTTTGACGGCCTGCGTACTTACCGTCAGCAAAGCAATGAGCAGCGCCAGGCCGCCGGCAAGCGCAAAAGGCCACCAGCCGATCTCAACGCGATAGGCAAAATTTTGCAGCCAGTGGTTCATGGCAAAATAGGCCGTCGGCCAAGCGATGAAATTAGCCAATATCACCCACTTGGTAAATTCCTTGGAAAGAAGCGCTGTCACATTTGGAACCGAGGCGCCAAGCACTTTTCGAATCCCAATTTCTTTCGTTCGCCGCTCCGCGGAAAAAGCCGCCAGTCCCAACAGTCCAATGCAGGCGATGAAAATGGTTAAGCCAGAAAACATTAAAAATAGTTTTCCCAGCCGCTGCTCGGCCTGGTACTCTGCATCCAGACTTTCGTCCAAGAAAGTATACTCAAATGGTGTGGTGGGGGCAAAGGATTTCCATTCGGACTCAAGCGCCTGGATGGTGTTTTCCACATCGGCTGGTGGAATCCGAACCACAACATACGAATCCGGGATATCGTAAGATCTCGACGACGTATGAAACAGCGCAAAAGGCGTGATGGGGGAATACAAAGCCATGAAATTGAAATCTTTCATCACGCCAATGACTTTGTATCGGGCCTCACCCTGGGGCGACCCGGGGTACGTCAGAATTTTCCCGATCGGGTCATCATTCCAACCAAAAAGTCTCACCGCCGCCTCATTCAAAATCACGCTTTCGGCATCGGTGGCAAAATCCCTGGAAAACCCTCTGCCCTGCATTATCCGGATATCCAGCGTTTTCAGAAAATCGTCATCCGCCATGTACGAGATTAGGTCAAATTGCTCGTCACCCCTACCTTCGATTTTATAATAGTCCTGGAAGCCCCAATAAGGCGGAACGCCGGTGGCAAGGGAAGCGCTGATGATTCGCGAATTGGCCCGTAGTTTTAGCTTGAATGCTTCGGCCTGGTCTCCAAGCCGATTGTTGTCATTGGAGAGGATCACGACACCTTCTTTGTTGAAGCCTAAATCGATCTGCCGCACGAAGTTCATCTGTTTTTGCACCAGCAATGTGCAGGCAATCAAACCAATGGTTATCGCAAACTGAAACACCACTAAAACATTTCTGAATCGCTGATTCTTTGTCCCGGACTGAAATTTCCCCTTCAGGACTTGCACGGGTCGAAATGACGATAAATAGAAGCCCGGATAACTCCCGGTAACCAGACCGACCGCCAGGGTTATCACCACCAACGCCGCCGGCAACCATAGTGGATCAAAAAGATTGAATTGCAGTGATTTTCCGGAGAGATCGTTGAATGTAACGATGAATAATTCGACCAGGAATAGAGCTATCGGCAACGCCAACAAACTAAAGAGAATCGATTCCATCAGAAATTGTCCCACTAATTGGCGTCGCTGCGACCCCAGCGCTTTGCGGACACCAACTTCTCGCGCCCGATTTGCGGAGCGCGCGGTGGCAAGATTCATGAAATTGATGCAAGCGACTAAAAGAATGAGGCCCGCGATGATAGAAAAAAGATAGACGTAAACCCGGTTTCCGATGGGTCCCAAACGATTGCCTATTTGGTTTGAGCCGAGATAGATGTCGGTCAACGGCTGAAGCACGAAGCCCCAGCGGCCGCCGGAGCTCAGCAATTCATCAAGGGAGAATCCAACGCGGGTGAAAGCAGCTGGTGCATATTTTTCCACGATGGCTGGAATTTTGGCCTCGACTACGGGCGCCGATACGCCGGCATCCAACTTCACATACGTCGCCACTTGCATCCAAACCCAACTCCAATCAAAAAAGCCCACGGCTGGATGCGATGACATCGAGGTCAGCATATCAAATTGCAGATGTGAATTGTGCGGCGGGTTCTCCACAATGCCGGTGACTTTGAAGACATTGTCGTAGCGCTTACGGAACATTTCCTGCTCGTCGCCAATCGTCAGAATTTTTCCCAGCGCAGGTTCGTCGCCAAAATACTTGCGGGCGCTCTCCCCGGTCAGAATCACGCTGTTGGGTTCGTCCAAAGCCGTCTCGGCATTTCCCGCCTCCAGCCTGAAATCGAAAAACTCAAAGAAATTTGAATCAACTGCGAAGATGCGACTTTCATTGAAGAACTTATCGCCATGACGAACAACCATTTTGGGAACCGGATAAACTCTCGTCGCCCCGTCGACCTCCGGAATCTCGCGACTGAGCGCAGCGGCCAGGGGCGGTGGTGTGCCGGGACCGACGCCCTCATTGTTGTTCCACTTGAAATCCCAATTTACGCGGTAAAGGTCATCGCCATTTTGGTGAAAGCGATCAAAACTACTTTCATCGCGCACCCACATCGAAATGAGAATGGTGCAAGCGAGACCGATTGCCAATCCGCAGATATTGATAAGCGCGTACATTTTGTGTTTGATGACATTTCGAACGGCGACTCTGAGGTAGTTTTTGAACATGGTGTTTCGTCCGTTGTCAGTTGTTAGTTTGTCAGTCGTCCGTAGTTAGTTGTCAGTTGCATCGAGCGTAGAACAAAACGTTGGGCGCTGGTTAGAAAATCGAAGCCCTTAAATCGAAACCGGTCTCCGGTTTTCGGTTTTCGTTTTCTGGTCTCCGTTTTCCGGTCTACGTTTTTCGATTTAAGTCTATTCATACCTCAACGAGTCAACCGGGTTCGCCACGGCTGCTTTGATGGCCTGCATGCTCACCGTCAAAAGCGCAATAATCAGTGCCAGCCCGCCTGCCAGCGCAAACACCCACCAATCGACGTCAATGCGGTAGGCGAAATTTTCGAGCCACCTATCCGTAGAGAAATAAGCCACTGGGGTCGCCAGCAACAAACCAAACAGTACCAGGCGAGTGAAATCCCTGGATAACAGCGCAACCACGCTGGCAATGGAGGCACCCAGGACTTTTCTGACGCCGATCTCCTTCGTGCGCTGCTCCGCCATGAACGCCGCGAGGCCAAATAATCCTACGCCGGCAATCAAAATAGCCAGACCTGCGGAGATTCCGAAGATGCGACCCAGCCGGTCGTCGCGGTCGTATAAATCGTGCCACCACTGATCGAGAAATCCAAGCTCGAGGGGATTGATGGGATCGAATTTTGCGTGAACGCGGGTCACGAAATCAATCGTCTCCCGCACATTTTCGGCCGCTATGCGCAGCGTGAAATAATCGATGCCGTGAATCGCGTGCCGGCCAGCCGCGGGCATGAAACCCATCACCAGCGGTTCTATTTTGTCATGCAGCGAATGGAAATGGAAGTCACGGACCACTCCAACCACATGGCCGGTAAAATTGTAAGACGGCACTTGGATGAGCTGATCGATGGGAGAGTCCCCGAATAGCATTTTCACTGCCGTCTCGTTGAGGATTACCGCAGTGGAATCCGAACTCAATGAGCGAGAGAAATTACGGCCCTGTACAAGATCAATCTCATAGGTTGCGACAAAGTCTTCGTCCACGCCATTGAAAAACATGGGCTGCGACTCGATCTCGGCCTGTCCTTCCTTCGTCACATCGATGCGGCGAAAACTTTTCCAGTCGCCCGGCACCCGCGAAGAGACGGTCAGGCTGTGGACAGCGGCATCGCTCAGAAACTCCCTTTTGACCGTCAGAAAATTGGTTTGCACATCATCGTGGTTGATATCGATGACTACCAGCTGCTCCCGGTTGAAACCGAGGTGCTTGTTGCGAGCGTACTCGAGCTGCCGGTAGACCACTAACGTCGCCACGATCATGAGAATGGAGAGAGCGAACTGCACGACCACGAGCCCCTGGCGCAGGCGCGACCGTTGCGTGGCTGTGGTTTCCCCTTTTAAGACCGTGACCGGTTTTAAGCCGGACAGATAAAATGCGGGATAACTCCCAGCGATGATGCCAACCAGCAGAACCAGACTCAGCGAACCGAACACAACCGAAGGGTTGCCGACAATGCCCAGTGACAGGTTGGCGCCCGCCAGCGAATTGAAGAATGGCAGCGCCGCCTCCACTAATCCAATGGCGATTAAGAACGCCATCAGCGAGCTAAGGATGGATTCCGTTAGGAACTGTCCGATGATTTGGCCGCGTTCGCCGCCAACCACCTTGCGCAATCCAATCTCTTTGGCGCGTTTCATCGAGCCCGCGGTGGCCAGGTTTGTGTAGTTGATGCAGGCGATGGCGGCGATGAAAATGGCTATTAGCGTAAAGACGTAAACATAAACAATCTGTCCTTCGCGGGTGTTGTGCTCGGAAGAAATCTCCTCCGAGCCAAAATGGATATCGCGAAGCGGCTGCAAATAAAACCGGCTGCGCGCCGACGTCTCTTCGTCACGATGGGTGTTGATAAACTCACCAACCTTCGCTTCGAGATTGGTTTTGGCCGCTGCATCGTTCAGCAACACGTAGGTGATGACGATGGTGTTGTTCCAGGTATCCAGCCACCCGCTCACGTCTTCAAAGCGGTCAAGGGTTGATTGTGAAATCAGCAAATTGAAGTCGAGGTGCGAGTTGTGCGGTGGGTCACGCAACACACCGGTCACTGTGAATGGGGTTTCGCCGAATTCAGGAAAATCCTCGGCCTCGATTTTTAATGGCTTGCCAAGGGGCTGGTCGTCGCCAAACAACTTTTTCGCCAGGCTTTCCGTCAAAACCACTGACCCCGGCGCCGAGAGCGCGTTGCCGCGATCCCCGGCTAGCAACAGGAAATCGAACAGGTTAAAAAAGCTCGTATCCGTGAAGAAGTTGTTGCGGACGATTTGGCCAGTGGGTCCGCTCGCCTCTCGCTTGACCGTCAGGCGCCATCCCTGGAAGAATCGCGCCGACTCTTCAATCTCTGGGAATTTGTCAACCAGGGCCGGCCCAAGCGGGCCCATAGTGTATGCTATTTGTTGCTCGCCCTGCGAACGGCTGCGAACCTGAATAACGCGAAAAAGGCGATCCGCCTTTCCATGAAAGAGATCGAAATTGAGCTCGTCGTGGATGTGCAAAATAATCAGGATGCAGCAAGCGAGACCGATGGCCAGGCCGAAAAGATTGATGAACGAGTAGACCTTAAATTTACGGAAATTCCTGAGGGCGACAGTAACGTAGTTTTTGAGCATAAAATTGGTCCGTTGTTAGTGGTCCGTTGTCAACTGTATGGCGCAGAGGGCAAAGCGCATAGCGCTGGATCGGAATTCGTAAAACGTAAATCAAAAAACGTTTTCCGGTCTCCGGCCTCCCGTCTCCGGTTTTCGGTCTCCGATTTCCGTTCACTCATACCGCAGACTCTCGACCGGATTCGCCAGCGCCGCACGGATAGCCCGGGCACTCACGGTGATCAACGCAATCGCGAGGGTTAGTCCGCTCGCCAGGGCAAACACCCACCAATTGATTTCAATGCGATACGCGAAATCCTGCAGCCAGCGGCTCATGACATACCAGGCAATCGGCGTCGCCGTCAGATTGGCGAGCAGCACCAGTTTGATAAAATCTTTTGACAACAACCCGGCCACGCCGGTCACAGTCGCACCCAGTACCTTACGAATGCCGATTTCTTTGGTCCGCCGCTCGGCGGCAAATGTTGACAAGCCGAACAGACCCAAACCGGCAATGACTATGGCCAAAACCGCAAAGTAGTTGACCACCTGCGCCAGCTTCTGCTCGCTATTGTAAAGCTGCTCCAGCTTACCGTCGAGAAAGAAATACTCGATGGGCCACTCCGGTGAAAACTGCCGCCAGGTGCTTTCGAGCACGGCGAGGTCGTCAGCCAGGTTTCCAACAGCAAGCTTGATGGCATAGTAAGACGGCCAATTGTGATAAGTCATGACCAGAGGCTTGACCTCATGATGCAGGGATTCGAAATGGTAGTCTTTGATCACACCAATAACGTAACCTGACTTGGCGATTTCATTGGTGCCGGGTGCGAAAAGCGACATCTTTTTGCCGATAGCATTGGCTTGCCATCCGAGCTGTTCGACGGCTTTTTCGTTCAGCAGAAAACCCTCCGCCGGATCTGAGGGTGACGTTCGCGACAATCCCCTGCCCTCCGCGACGGCAATGCTCATGGTTTCGAGAAAATCATAATCGACCAGCAGCAAAGGCAGCATGGCCGGTTGATCGGCGGAACCACCTTCGGGAATGAAACGGTAGGCAAACACACCTTCACCCGGTACATTGGAGACGCTGGCGATGCCACGAATACCCGCATGGCGCAGCAGCTCCTCCCGAAACGCATCGAATTGACCGTTTACTTCCGGACGCGCTTTAACAAATAAAACCTGGTCTTTGTTGAAGCCAAGATTTTTTTTGTGCAGGAATTGCAGCTGCTGGTAAATGATGCCAATGCCAATGATCAAAATCGTGGAAACGGCAAATTGCGCAACCACTAATATTTTTCGAAAGCGTTCAGCGCCGGAGGCCGGGTTGAGACTTCTCTTAATGATCTCGGTGGGGTTGAATCTTGCCAGCAAAAACGCCGGATAGATTCCGGACAATAACCCGACCAACAGCGCAACTGCGAGTATTGGTAAAATTCCGAGCCAGTTTTCGAAGAAGCGAATCTGCAATTCTCTGCCAGTGAGGTGGTTAAAGGCCGGCAGACATAACTCAACCAGGCCTAGCGCCAATATCATCGCAAGAGTACTGGCCATCACCGCCTCACCGATGAGTTGTCGGATCAATTGCGACTTATTGGCCCCCACCACTTTGCGAACACCCACTTCCTTAGCGCGGGCGGCGGATTTGGCCGTGGTCAGGTTGACAAAGTTGATCGCGGCAATGAAAAGAATCAACGCCGCAATGACTGAAAAAATGTAGACATACAGGATGTTGCCATTGGCTGCGATCTCATTGTCGAGGCGCGAATGCAGATGAATATCCCGCAATGGCTGCAAGCCCAGCTCGACTCCCGCCTTAATGCGATCGGGAAAATATTTGCTCACAAACGCCGGTAGTTGGCTCGTCAGTTTTTCAGCCGCCGGTGAATCCGACAACAATATGTAGGTCCACGCGCCGGTCCAGAACCATTTTTTCTCGCGTCCATCCTGGCCAGTACGGCTTTCCCAAATGTTCATCTGGAATTCCATGGGGACAAGAAAATCGAATTTGAAATGCGAGTTTTGTGGAACATTATCCGTTACGCCGGTCACCTTCAAACTGAATTGTTTTTCATACTGAATGATTTGCCCGATGGGATCGCCATCCCCAAAATATTTTCGCGCAGCGTCCCGCGACAGGACGGCGCTGTTTGGCTCACCGAGCGCGGTCTGGGGATCGCCCTGCAGCAAGGGAAAGTCGAACACCCTGAGAAGATTCGCATCGGCAAAGAAAAATCGCTCTTCGGCAAATTTGTGGTCGCCAACCTCTATTAAGGGAAATTCCAGGTTCTTGTAAATCCGTACCGCCTCTTCGACTTCCGGGAAGTCGTTGGTGAGTGCCGCAGCAGCCGGGAACGGAATGGAGGCCTCGCGATACCAGATGCCGTTCAGGTTGAGATCGATTTTGACTCTGAAAATGCGGTCAGAGTTTTCGTGAAATTTATCGTAACTGGTTTCATGCAGAACGTATAGACTGATGAGCAGGCAGCAGGCCATGCCTATAGCCAAGCCTGCTATATTGATAAAAGAATACGCGGGATTTTTCACGAGTTGCCGAAATGCAGTTTTGAGGTAGTTTCTGAACATGAAATGTGTCCGTTGTTAGTTGTCCGTGGTAGCATAGAGCAAAGCGCATAGCGTTTTTCTTTCCGCTTTGTGCTCTGCACTATGCTTAACATGAGCCCTCATTCATATCTTAACGAATCAACCGGATTCGCCAGCGCCGCTTTCACGGCCTGGGTGCTCACCGTCAGCAGGGCGATAACCAGGGCTATGCCGCCGGCCATGGCAAACATCCACCAGTCGATGTGGGTGCGATAGGCGAAATTTTGCAGCCAGCGGGTCATCACCAAATAGGCAACCGGCCAGGCAATCAAATTTGCCAGAATGATCCATTTGCTAAAATCCTTTGAAAGCAGCGCAACCACATCTGGCACCGAAGCACCGAGTACCTTGCGTATGCCGATCTCTTTGGTGCGCTGTTCGGCAGTGAATGCTGCCAGTCCCAACAGTCCCATACAGGCAATGAAGATTGCCAGGCCTGCGGAGTAACCGGCGATCTGAATCAGCCGTTCTTCGTTGCGATATTGACGCTCGAGATCTTCGTCAAGGAAACTAAATTGAAATGGCAGCGACGGTGCAGTCTCTTTCCAATTCTCTTCCAGCACGGAAAGAGTTTTGGGGATATCTCCTGCTCGTAGCCGTACGGAAAACCAGTTCATGCCGCGAATGGATCCGCCATCA
>DASWHH010000245.1:0-5049 GCA_036398295.1 bacterium | reverse complement strand
GAGGGCATCGAATTTAAGATCAGGATTGTCTTTCAAAAATTTTGAGACTTCGGCGGTGGCTTCGGGCTTGATGCGAATCCACGGATCGAGCGCCTCGAAATTGGATCCGATGATGGCGTCGCCGAACTTTGTTTGCAGCTTCTGATGAATTTCCTGCGGAGTCATACGTTTGACCTCTCCTGAAATTTCCGCTTAATCATACTTTCTTTGCGTATCTTTTCTTGAATTTTCAGAACGCCGTCAATGAGGGCTTCCGGGCGCGGCGGGCAGCCCGTAACGTACACATCAACCGGGACGATCAAATCCACGCCTTTCAAAACGTGGTAGCCGTGCTGCCAGTAGGGTCCGCCGCAGGTGGCGCAGCTTCCCATCGAGAGCACATATTTTGGTTCCGGCATCTGATCGTAGAGCCGCTTGATCCGTTCCGCCATTTTGATGGTGACGGTACCAGCGACGATCATCAAGTCCGTTTGTCGCGGACTGGGCCGCATGACGCCGGCGCCGAAGCGGTCGAGATCGTAGCGCGAGGCGGCGGTGGCCATCATTTCGATGGCGCAGCACGCCAGGCCGAAAGTCATCGGCCACAGGGATGAAAGCCGCGCCCAGCTCAGCACGCGATCCACCGACGTGACGAGCAGATTGTCACCATACTGGCCTTCCTCGAGAAAACGTTTTTCTTTCGAAATTAATGGCGGGTTGAATTTCGACATGATCAACTCCAAGTTAAAGACGCAAGATTGCTACAAATATAAACAAAAAAGCTACAAAATCAAGATCGGTCGGAGCCCTTCAATTCCAGATCACAGAGACACCGTTAACTTTCTTAAATTCCGTTTCACTCGAAATTATGGGAACCTCCAACCACCTAGCTGTCGAAAGAATTAACCTATCATGTAACTCTTTAAAAGGAGTCTCTTCTGCGATCTGCAAAATATCAGATGTCAGGTCGACTATAGAATAAAGTGATGAGGACGCAATTCTGTTTAAGGTGTCTTTTAAATCGATCTTGATTCGGTGCTTTTCGGAAAGATACAGTATTTCCATCAAGCTGATCACAGAGATAAAAAAGTGATTGTCTAATCTTGTTAGAACCTGAACGGCAGTTTTGCCAATGCGGCCAATGTTGGTGAAATGACGAACGATCGTTACCGTGTCCAAAAGATAGCTCACTATGAGAATTTCCTCTTCAGAATGGCATCTGTGAGTTCTGCCCGGGTGGATTTGATCTCCGACTCGAGATTTGTTATTTTTTCAAAACCCTTGTTTTTCCAAATTCCTTTTAAACTGACCGGATGAGGGGGGGCAATCTTGGATTGCGATAAGATAGTCTGTATGAACGCATCCACTTCAGCCAATTTTTTTTCCGGAAGTTGGGCAATCTTTTGGATAAGCTCCATCTTTTTTATTGTTGTCGATTCCATAAGGCTCCTGTCGTGCTAACAATCAAGATCCCTTCGCTTCAATATACTCCGCCGAGACGATCTCCCCTTTTTCATTGTACTTGACGTACCGCCTTGAATCCGGTTCGAGTTTCAGCATAGTTTGCATGTCCAACATCATGCCGTTGCGGGTGAGATTGGAAATCTCGAGAATGCCGGTATCCATCCGAATGGCGTCTTCGGGACAGGCTTCCACGCAGTAGCCACAGAAGATACACAATCCCAAATCGATATCAAAGCTCTTCGGCACTTTTTCGATTTGCGGCTGGTCGGGCTTTTCATCGGCGATGATGTAAATACAGCGCGCGGGACAAACAGTTTCACACATCATGCAGGCCACGCAGCGCGGCGAACCGTCCTCGCGGCGTGTCAAACGATGCATGGTGCGCAAGCGCGGGAAAATCGGCCGCAAAACCTCAGGGTACTGAAACGTCACCGCGCCGAGGCGTTTGGTTTTGATGCCAACCGCGTGCAAAGTGTGTGCGGCCATATTGCGGAAGAAACGCATCGAAGTGAGCCAAAGCCCCGCGAAAATTCCCGGCAAATAAGTGCGTTCCCAAAAATTGAGCGGTTTGTATTTATCGTGTACGTTCATTGTTTTCAACAACCCTGACAGGGTTCGGAACCCTGTCAGGGTTTAGTGTATTTACTGAATTAACAAAATCACCAAGCCCGTGATCAAAATATTCGCCAGCGAGATTGGCAGCAGAACTTTCCAGCCGAGCCGCAGAACCTGGTCATATCGAAAGCGCGGTAGCGTCCAGCGAATGGTCATCTGCAGCCAGAGGAAGAACATCACCTTGACGGTGAAGCTGGTCACCTGTAGTAGTGCCACCGCCCAGTTGGGCAGCGCCCATTCACCCCATGGAAACACGAACCCGGCCGCCGTCAAACACGGCACCTGCCAGCCGCCAAAAAACAGCGTCACGGTGATGGCCGAAATCATCACCGTTTCGATAAAGTCGGTGAGAAAGTACATCCCGAAGCCCATGCCGCTGTATTCGAGAAAGTAGCCGATGATCTCCGATTCCCCCTCCGGCGGATCGAACGGCACCCGTTTGGTTTCAGCGATACCCACCGTTAAAAATAGCAGAAACCCGACCGGCTGCAAAATGAATCCCCAGTAATGCGCGCCCTGCCAACGCACGATCTCCTGCAAATCTAACGTTTGATAAATCATCAGCGCGCCCATGATGCTGACGCCGAGGGCGACTTCATACGACAGCATTTGCGCCGAAGCACGTAAGCCCCCGAGCAGCGCAAAATTGTTGCGCGACGCCCATGCGCCGAGCACCACGCCATACACCGCCATGCCCGCCACGGCGAACAGGTAAAGAATACCGACACTCAGCGGCGCCAGTTGCAGGTTCACGGCCTTGCCGCCGATGTACAGCACATCGCCGAATGGAATCACCGCAAATCCCACCAGCGCGAAAAATACGGAAATAGTGGGTGCGAGGGTGAAGATAACTTTGTCGGCGTTGGCGGGACGAAAGCTCTCTTTGGTGAACATTTTGATGGCGTCGGCAAGCGGCTGAAATAAACCAATAATCCGCAAGCCAAAAATCGACGCGCGATTGGCGCCGATGCGATCCTGCATCACCGCGCTTTGCTTGCGTTCCACCCACGTGAGGATGCCGCCAAAACCCAGTGCGAAGATCAGCAGAAAAGCCAACTTGCCGAGGGCGAACCCGATGTCTTCCATTAAGCTACTTTCGCCTCCACGGGTTTTTCCGAAACACCTTTGTGGCCATTCAGCGCTACACCTTGATCGCCAATGGCTTTGTACCTCAATCCGCTGAAAGCTGGCACCTGATCGCTGAGAGCGTTAAACACGTCCTCGGCCTCGAAGTAGGGCATCGGCTTGCCCAACTTTTTCGCGAGGTTGCGGAAGATCATCCAATCGGGTTTGGATTCACCGAGCGGCTGCACCGCATGGTTGATTTTTTGAACCCGTCGCGCAAAATTAGTAAAAGTGCCGTCTTTTTCGACATAGGCAGCTGAAGGCAAAATATAGTGGGCTAATGCCGAAGTTGAATTCGCATTGGCGCCTTGAAAAATGATTAATTCCAAATTGGCCAGGGCGGACTCGATTCTGTTGAGTGGGATGCCCTTTTCAAGATCATGATGACAAATATACAGCGCCCGCAGATTCTTGGAAGCGGCAGCATCGATCATTTGCTCGATGGTCATGGCCTTTTTTCTCAGCATCGCGGCCAAAATCTCTTTGGCGCCGGCGGTGTTGGGATTCTTGTCGGCTTTGATCAGAAAATCATCCTCGGAGCCCTTTTTCAACGGTGGCAATTGAAAATCGATTTTTTCGAGATTCAGCGTGTCGTTGAAGAATCGCATGGCGGCATAAAGGTCTTCGTTCGTCATCTGCGGTGACAAGATTACGCCGACTGCCTGGGTACCGTGGGTTTCAATGATTTCTTTAATTCTCTTGCCGATGCCGGTCACGGCGTCGTCCCACGATAACTCTGAAAACCAACCGGTCTCCCTTTTCTGTGGCGCAACGATGCGGTCGGCGGCGTCCGCTGGAGTGAAGCCGTAGCGCCCTTCGTCGCACATCCACCATTGATTGACGTCGGCGTTGTAGCGCGGCTTGAGTCGCGAGATGCGTATGCCGCCGGCTTTGTAGGGCCGCTTGTCGTTGTGATGCACATAAATATTGCAGCCGTTGCTGCAACCGGGACAAACGGATTTGGTTTCGCTCAAATACCACACACGCGTGCGAAAACGAAAATCGCGGTCGGTCAGCGCGCCAACAGGACAAATGTCCACGGTGTTGCCGGAGTAGTTATTGTCCAGCTCGCGACCGGGGTACGGCAGAAGTTCGGCGTGGTCGCCGCGATTGAAAATGCCCAATTCGTGGGTTTTGCTGACTTCATCACAAAAACGCACGCAGCGGGAACAGAGTATGCAGCGCTCGGAGTCGAGAATCACATTCGGGCCGATGGGCATGGCCTTGTGCTTCTTGACTTTGTCTTCGTACATCTTGCTGTCGTACAATCCGTGCTGCATGTAGAAATTTTGCAGCCAGCACTCACCTGCTTGATCGCATACGGGGCAGTCGAGCGGGTGATTGATCAGCAGGAATTCCAGCACCGCGCGCCGGGCTTCGAGCACTTTGGCATTATTGGTGTGCACCACCATGCCGTCGGTCACCGGCGTGTAACACGCCACCTGCAATTTCGGTATGCGCTCGATTTCCACGAGACAAATCCGGCACACGCCAACGATGCTCAAGCCAGGGTGATAGCAGTAACGGGGAATTTCAATCCCGAGCTTCTCGGCGGCCTGAATGACGGTGGTGCCTTTATCGACTTCGATGGTGGCGCCGTCTATGGTGATTTTTGGCATAAATCTGAGCTCACTTTTCCGAGAATTTCCTCGTTAAAAAAACTTTGTGCTTCGATCTAATTCCACAACCCTTCATTTATAAGGGCCAGGCGTTGGCCATGTTAGCCTTGCGAATAATAACACGACAAACACTAGAAATCCGGTCGGAAAATGGCCTGTCATTCCGGCCTTGTGCCGGAATCCCCTGCTTCTGTGCGGGAACCCGGGAGATTCCTGCATACGCAGGAATGACATGCTAATCTTTTTG
>DASWHH010000244.1:0-3668 GCA_036398295.1 bacterium | reverse complement strand
TACTTGTTATTCATGGCGGTGAAAGCCATGCGATTTCATCCCGCCTCCCCACATCCGGAACGGTACGAGCCCTCGTCTTCTTTGTGAGATTTAATGACGTGGTATTCAGTCCGCAGGGATGTCACCAGGGTCCCCACCAGAGCTGGCCCGATACCCTTTTCGCGCTGCCGGAATGGGCCGATGATCTCATCGACGAGACGGCCAAGCCACCCTACACCCCTGGCAGTATCAGTGACTTCTTTCATCAAATGTCCAACGGCAAATTTCACCTGATCGGGGACATTCATTCCTTCAAGACGGATTCATCATTTGCTTATTGGGAATCTCAGGGACGGGGAGCATTGAACAAAGAAATCATCAACCAATTCGATGCGATGATTGATTATTCCGGTTACGATGCGGATGACAACGGCGAAGTTGATTTGATCATCTTCATTTACCGATTTTGGAAAGGAAACTTCCCGGGCTTTTCGGGAAGCGGGATCGCCAACTTAGGCTTCACGAGTTCGGTATTCCATGATGGTGTCGAAATCAAAGGAGGAGGAATGGGCGGCATTGGTTCCGGGATTACTCGGCACAATTCCACAAATCTCTGTTATGCCCGACAACTGGCAGTGCCCAAGACAAAAAGTGAGCTATTGCGCCGACATTGCCCGCGATTTCAATAAACAGGCTTTGCTCTTCTTCACGTCACCGATCTTATAATAAAGCGCGGCCAACCGCCGCTGAATGTTGGTGTCGCCCGGCAGCCGGTGCAGTAATTCCGCATAGTGGGTGATAGCCAGGTTGAACTGCTGCTGTTTGATAGCAATCCAGCCTTGTTTTTCCAGCGCAATGCGATCGTCTGGAACCAGCGCCAGCAGTCGCTCCAGAATTTCAGCCGCCTGCTGCAGTTCTTGCTGCTCAATCAAACTATCGGCCAGTCCACGCAATGCCGAGACATTTTCGGCATCGAATCGCAACGCCATTTGATAACTCTTGGCGGCATCCCCGGTTCTTTTCTGTTGTAAATATCGATGGCCTAAGTTCAGGTACAACGCTGCGGGGTCGACATACGAATCCAGTGCGACCTCGTGAGGCTGGAGGGCAGTTTTTTCTATAAGCTGCACGGCGGATTCCAGGCAATCGATTTGTCTCAGATTGTCCTTGAGGTAGCCGTAAATTTCGTTGAGCAGCAAATACGAGGTCAGTTGATTCTTAGAGATGGCGAGGGCTTTCTCCGCAAACTCCACCGCGAGTGGATAATCCCCCAACCGCATATGCACCTCAGCCAGGTTGTTAAAGATGCTACACTGAATATCCGCCGGCAGCTTGCCGATTTTCAGCGCCGTCTCCAATTCGACCAGGGCGTCCTGGTTGTTGCCGCTCAGAATCAGATTTTGCGCCATCAAATAACGCCAGTAAGCATGGTTGGGTTCGTCGGTAATTTGCTGTTTGAGAAGTTTGAAATTACGATCGCTTTTTTGCTGCATCTCCTCGGCATTCTTGGCATACCCCAGGTGGAGAAATTTGATATTGGAAACCTCCGCTTTTCGTTTGAGTTTTGCTACCGAGGGCGAAATTTGCTCGTGAATTCTTCCGGAGTAACGGATGCCCGAAAGGTTACGAAACAGCCGGTGCGCACGGCTGATATGCCCTTTTTTTAATTGCTCCGCCGGGCTGTCGATCAACACCGAATAGCAAGTAACCCCGGGATCTTTCAGGCAACGCAGTAACTCAGCTTTTGATTCCGGGAGGAGGCGCTCATCCGCATCTAAGTGTAGAATCCACTCGCCAGTCGCGTGGCGCAGGCTTGCGTTGCGCGCCGCCGCAAAGTCGTCTGCCCATCGCCAGTGGTGAATTTTTGCATTGAACCGCCGGGCAATCTCCAGCGTGCGATCACTTGAGCCGGTATCAACGATGACGATTTCGTCCACCACATCCTCCACACTTTTTAAACACCACTCCAAATACGCCTCCTCATTTTTGACGATCATACAAAGGGAGACGGTTGGCCTTGCTGAACGGTTTGTCGGTTTCATGGCATCCTGCCTCATGTTTTGAAATCCATTTGATGTAAATCGATTTTCATTAATGTGTCATCCCGCAGGCCTCGAGGAACTCCTGAGCTCGCGCTAAGGACATTGCTCGTTCGCTGGAACTGCTTCGACAAAAATCACCCCTTAGAAAAACAGTCACCCATCGCATTCGAGCGTTTCCGCTATTTAAAGCGACCCGAGGGTGCAGGACTTCTAAGAAACATTCTTGCTAAAAAATGACGGTAGTCATCAAAGCGCGGAACGAGCTTCAATAACATTAGTTTCCTATGTTCCGTCTTTGGAACTGGAAGACCGCTGATAGCTGAAAGCTGACCGCGCTGACAGCTAACTGCTAATACCAGTGCTCGTGGCAATGAGCGTATTGCTGTTTCGGCAGCTGTTTCAAAATCCGCACGTAGTTTTTGAGCGCGTTCACAAAATCAAACCAGATGGTCTGGTTGCTGCGATTGACGCTGGGATTGCTTTTTGCCATCTTGATAGCACGGCCGAGATAGCGCTCCGCCATCTGCCAGTCTTTTAAGTCCCCGTAGAGATAGCCCAGGTCCACACAGGCAATCCAGAACTTGGGGTTAATCTCGATGGACTTTTCAAACATCGCCTTTGCAAGATCGAGTTGCTGCTCCCGGCGATAAATTTTGCCCAGCGTGTGGTACACCTGAAACAGGTATGTCATCGATGAATTTGCGAAAAGATTGAACACCGGGTTGCGGGCAACCCGGTCGTAGATCGCGAGGTATTTCTCATAAATCTCTTTGGTCTTATCCGGCTGGCTTTGCCGCAAATGAATCACGCCGAGAAAATAGTATGGGTCGAGATAGTTTTCATTTTTGGAAATGGCGCGCTGGCAAAAAGCCTCGGCGACGGTGTAGTTTTGCTTTTCGAGATTGATCAGCGCGAGATTGTTCAGTGTCATCAAGTAGAGATGCTGTTTCTCAATGTTGCTCTCATCGATTTTTTCGAGCACCTTATTGGCAAACGCCTCTGCCAATTCGAACTCACGGTTGCCGAGGTGCAGCATAGAAAGATAAAACAGCGTCGTAACGCTGTCGGGGTTCTGCTTATAACGGTTGTAGAGAATTTCAGCGTTGCGCAGGCGCTTGTTCTGCATTTCGTCGAGCTGCATATTGTAGCCATGATGCAAGATATTGATGTCCACCGGCTTGACCTCGCCGGAAATCTTCAAAATTTCGTGAATGGCGTTTTCGTAGTAGAAATCCGGCCGGTTTTTGTAAAGCCGCACTAAGTAATGGATAGTCGGTTTGCTTTCGCCAAAACTGGAGGAGACGCGATTGTGCAGAGCGAGGTATGCGCCGCTGCAATCGTCCCGATGAATAATCTCGCGGACTTTGTATTGATCCTCTACGAACAGTTCTTCATCGGCGTCGAGCTGCAAAATCCAATCGCCGGTGGCTTGCTCATTGGCGAAATTCCGCGCCGCGGCGAAATCTTTTTGCCATGCATAATGATAAATTTTGGCGCCAAACTGCGTGGCGATGGCCACGGTGTTATCCTGCGAGCCAGTATCCACCACCACGATCTGATCGGCGATGGCCTGTACACTGCGCAGACAATTGGCGAGATGCCGCTCTTCATTTTTCACGATCAGACAAACGGAAAGGGTGGCATCTT
>DASWHH010000243.1:0-9050 GCA_036398295.1 bacterium | reverse complement strand
GTAGGTTGGTCTTACTGTCTGAAACTATCTATCTAACGCATAAACTAACGGAGGCGTTTCTTCCTGTTAAAACGACCCGCGGTCGTCGAGGCTCTTAAGAAATAGAGTACCAAATACTCTGCGAAAATCTGCGTAGATCAGCGTCCACAAAATCATTCTGCGACAGTCGCATGTCCAGCGCCCCCACCCATGCAAAAACTGCAAGTTTTGCACTTCGGTCAATCACTCCACTTCGCCGATAATCATAAAGGCAATCTCGTCAATCAGCGACCCGCCCGAAGACATCCATTTTAGAACCAGCGTGTTGTTGTTGGCGAAGTGATCATCGATGTGAAACAGGTCCTTCTCACTGCCGCCAAGAAAGGTGTTTTTGTCGGAGATGGTGAATTTGCGCAGGGAGAGAATTTTGGTGGGAAAGCCTTTGTAATTGAGGGGGGTCCCTAACGTTTTGGCCTCACTGACGTCGGCGTCACCGGTCACCCCAAATGGATTGAGACTGATGACAGCCACACCGGTGGCTAATTTGGGGATTAATATTCCACTCAGAATCCTTAAGTTCATCACATTAACCTCCTGTTAACGATTTGCTGCATAGATTATTGGATTAATGGGTTTCACCCAAAAATCCGTAAATTGCGCGATTTCATTCGATCTAAATCCAAACAGTCATTATATACCGGCATGGGATTGTAAATGCATAGTTTCCCGTCACTTGTTGTGCATAAAGTTTTCGCTTGTGGTAATGCTACGGATTCTTTATTATAGGCAGGATTTGGAGTTCGTCGACTGCGTCGACGAAGCATTCACACAGTCAATGTTCTCCAAAAACAGTACCCAAAACAGCATGGCCATGACCACTCTCCACAAAATTATCGTTGACGCGACCGATGTTATCGGGCCGCTGCCGGCAATCTGGCGGTCGTTTGGGTATGATGAGATCAACTGGACGTATACGCCGCGCGGGAGGCGTGTATTTGACGAAATGGCGAAGCTATCGAAAAACCCGTACTACATTCGCTGCCATAACACTTTCACTGCCGGCAACGGACTCTCAACGCCGACGAAAGGTTCGTGCAACGTTTGCCGGATCAATAACGCGGGCAAAGTCGAATATGATTTCACCTTATTGGATCAAGTCATCCAAACCTTTCTCGAAAACAACTGCAAGCCCATCATCGAACTGGGTTTCATGCCCGATGCCCTGTCTAAAGGTCCGCGCCCGAAAGCAACCTACGATTATCGCGGCACGGACCTTTGGAAGTACCCCCCGCGGGATTTTCATCGTTGGCAGGAATTGGTTTACGAAACCGTGAAACACTACGTCGAAAAGTATGATGCCGAGGAAGTTAGGAAGTGGTACTGGGAAGTCTGGAACGAACCCGATACCCCAGGCTTCTTCACCGGGTCGCTCAAAGATTACTTGAAACTCTACGATTTTGCCGTCGCCGGTGCAACCAAGGCGTTGACAAACATCAGGATTGGCGGACCGGCCCTCGCGCATCAGCCCAAATTCTTAGACAAATTCCTCCAGCACTGCATCGCTGGAAAAAACTTTGCCAGCGGTGAGCGGGGCAGCCGGCTGGATTTTATTTCACTGCACGCCAAAGGCAGCGGTTGGCCTTTGCCCGGTCAACCGTTCCAGATGCCGTCGTTGAGAAAAATTATGGGGCAACTTGAGAGTTATCGGGACGTGATTGTGAAGTATCCACAATTACGTCGAACTGAAATTCTGCTCGACGAGTGTGACATGGCGGTCGGTACCAACTTTGGCATGTATGATTTCCCCGAATACGAATTTCACAACAGTGAATACTATCCTGCGTTCGTCGTGCGAATGGCGAAGCACCTGTTGGATTTTATCCGCGACCACGAGCCACCAATTCGTCTGTTCACGACCTGGGCGTTTTACTATGAGGGTAAGCGTTTTTTCGAGGGGAATCGCGCGTTGTTTGACAATGAGAATATCAAAAAGCCGATCTTCAACGCGTTTCAGCTATTTGAGATGTTGGGGGAAACGCGATTGAGCTTGCAATCGATCCCGGCGGCTGGACGGGTTTCCGAATTGCTTCCAATCGACGGAATCGCCACCTGCGACTCAGCCGGAAACCTCGCGATTTGTATTTGGAATTTTGGGGAGAATTTACGGCAGACGGGATCGCAGCTCGTTGATTTGGAAGTCCGATGGGGTTCTAACTCGGACATCCCCCTAAATTCCCCCTTCGACAAGCTCAGGGCAGGCGCTTCAAAGGGGGACCTGGTTGAACGTTTTCAAATCGATGGCGAGCGCAGCAATTCTTACTCCCTGTGGAAAACATTCGGGTCACCGCAGGATCCCTCTCCAGAGCAAATTGCGCAAATGAGGAAATCCGCAGACCTGCAAATTGTGGAGCCACAAACGGCTGTCGCCATTTCGGAAGGAAAGAGTCACTACCGATTCGAGTTGCCGATGCCGAGTGTCGCTCTGATTAGGACTCAGCGGGCTATTTCTTAGGAAGCGAAAGAGGCTCCCGTGGCACCCTGTTGTGGTTGTTTTAAATTGCGCAAACGGTTGTCAACCCATCGATAGTTTCTGAAAGTCCGCTGTTCTATCCTCTAAGTGGCCGATGGCTCATCCAACTCTAGCCGAGGCACCCATCCGACCTATTGAATCTCAAGTTCCTGCAAGCGTTCACGCGCACCTTCCTGGCCGAGCTTGGCGGCTTTGCGATACCATTCAACCGCTTGCACATCGTCTTCGCGTTCGACGCCGCGGGCGTAGTCATACATACTGGCTAAGTAGTACATGCCTTCTTCATCACCGGCCGCCGCGCCTTTTTGGAACCACGAGAACGCTTGTGCATAATCCAACCCTGTGCCCCTGCCCAAATAATTCATCACCCCCAGCTTCGTCATCGCTTGCCCGTTACCAGCCTGCGCGCCCTTGCGATACCATTCGACTGCTTTCTTATCGTCTCGCTGAACGCTCAGAGTATCCGAGTACAGCTCCCCTAAATAGAACATGGCTTCGGAAACCCCTTGCTCAGCCGCCTGCACAAATAGCGGGGCCGCGTCATCGTCCTGAAGATTGTCGTAAAGCTGCTTGCCCTGGATAAATAGCTTCGACGATTTTGAATTGTTAAAAAAGTGCTCGAGCTCTTTGCGGGTGTTCACGAACAGCGCTTGCCCGCCGGTGACTTTGGTGATTTCCGCAAACCGTTCCTGCTCCTCTCGCGGAATTTTCATCCCCACAATCTGGATATCCATTTCGATATCCTTTAGCCGCGTCACCATGAATTCTAAATCGGTTTGGGGACAGGTATCCGAGCGGCCGGCAATAACCAGGATGTTCTTCTTGCGCCCTTCAAATCGTTTGGGAGGGGTAAAATCCCCGGTAGCATCGATGACGGCCTTCACTAAAGTGGTTGCTCCCAGCAGCTCAGCCGGTTTTACTTTGTCAACCGCCTCCATTACCTGACTACGATTACCCGCATTAAATCCCACAACCAGCCTGCTGTTTTCACTCAGACACGGCCCGCCAAACGTTCGTAGTGCCAGGTTATCATTTTGGCCAACTTTAGCGCTTAAGGAAATTGCTAATGTACTTTTCGCCACCTCAAATTTCGTTTTGTCATCGAATGGCTCCGCCATGGCAGCGGACCTATCCAGAACGATCAGAGTGTTGTAATCAGCTGTCGACAACTCTCCCGGTGGCGGGTTGATTGTCTTCCACAGTTGGAAAAGGCCGAACCCCGCGGCCAGCACCGCACTGATCAGCCCCAGGATAGCCTTAATGTTTTGGTACCACTTCGCCTTTTCAATGGTGACATCTGCCGGTTTCTCCATAGCCCTTTCCCTCCTCGATAAGTTGCCAAAGAATCAAAACATTGCACGTCAGGACCAAGCAATCTGATTGAAATTTACTTTTTTGACGAAGGCAGATCAGCTCTTGTCTGTTCTGAAATCCGAAGCGTGCAATCTGGTATTGCCCCGCACCCGACGCCTATTGGGAGGTTCGTTTTGAGGAGGTAGCGACGGCGGCGTCGGGGGCGCCGACTCAACCGTGTCGCGATTCCCTTGTTGAGAATGGTTAGAGCGAGGTGCATGGGCGTTTACATCCTCTATGTTAGCGGCGAAAGGCGCATCCGGAATGAGCAACTCCTGACCGGGATAAATCATGTGCGGCTGAGCCAGTTGGTTGGCGACAAAAATAGTCCCCCAGTGCGCAGGATCTTGGTAGTACTTTTGGGAGATTAACGATAACGTTTCTCCCGGCTCAACTATATGTATTCTAAGGTTATTGGACTTGGTTGATTTTGGCGCCGTTCCTGCTATGGCATAAACGGCTGCCGTAGCGGAATTGTTGTTCTTATTATTGTCAAATCTTGAGGTCACGTGCGCCGCGTTCCTAAGTTCGTAAGCATGACTATTTGATGGGATCGAATCCACGGTCACTTTAAAGGTGATCTCTTTGGTATCTCCCGCCGAAATCCACGGAATGTACCAGGTCAGGGTGTCCTGAGTTGCCAGCCCGCGCTCCGGTTCCTGATTAAAACTGTCGGTCAACAGGCTGACGTTTGCCGGCAGTATATCCGTAAGTTTGATGTTCTGCGCCGGATCCGGCCCTTGATTGCTGATGGTAATGGTGTAAGTAATGTTTGCTTGTTGATAGACGGCTGGAATAGTCACGTCGGCAGTGGCGGCCGCACTGCAGGAGATCGGATTGCGCAGAATGTTGATTTCCGTTCGGCGGTTATCTTCATGTAAACGACTGATGGGGCGTTCCTGACCAAAACCGAAGCCACAAATGCGATCGGGCGCAATGTTGTAGTTGCTGACAAGATAGTTCTCCACGCAACGGGCGCGGCCTTCGGAAAGTTTCTGATTGCGTTTGCGGTTTTGTGAGATGCTGTGGTTGCGGAAGCCCTGCAGATCGGTGTGGCCCTCAATTTTGATAAAGGTGCTTTCCAGTAGGCCGCTTTGCAGCGCGCGACCGAGGATGTCGAGCTGTTGTAGGGAGCTGGTGGTCAGCGTGCTGTCGTTGAGGTTGAATTTGACCTTCGGTCGCAATGGATCAACATTAGCCGCCAGACCCAGTCTAAGATCGTAACGTACCCCGCTCACCTTTGTTGAATCGACGTTGTTGGTCGGCAACATGTCGCACGGCGACAGGATCCTGCCGACATTCGTGATATTGGAGACTGCCGAGTCAACCGTCGCAAAATAGGTGATTTCCCGAACGTCCCCGGGCCGCAGGGCTGGAAACCACCACGAGACGTGTTCGGCCGATAGCGAATCCGGAGTCAGGCTGGAGCTCGAATCCACCAAGGTCAGGAACGTGGGAATCTGATTGTGCAGATGAAAGTTTTCGGCGGTGCTGGAACCGCGGTTTTCGATCCGCAACGTGTACATCACCGTGTCCCCGACTGCTACGTCGTTAGGGGAGGCTGCGATTTTGATATCCATCTCCGGCAATGCAATCTGCTGCGTTTTCCTGTTATTCAACTCGTCCTGCTCGTGGATCACATTCTCTTCGTCAATGTATGCCACAATGTAATCCGCGCCATCCCTCGCCCGATGCCAGGGGACGGGGATGATTTGCTGCTCACCGGGCAAAAGCTCGGCAATCTGGGTCTGATAAATCGAGCGTTTCTGGTTGTCGGGCGGTGGCAGCTCATCGGGATTGCGCATCGTATAAAGCCGCGGATCGACGTTGAGCGAGTCATAGACATTGACAGTAAAATTGTCCGCGCTGCACTTGCTTTGATTGGTGATGGTGAGATGAATTTCTCCCTGGCAATCGCCGTTGTAGCCGTCGGCTATGATCTCGTTTTGATTGAGATGAAAATCGATGCGAGTTATCAAGAGATCGGGTTGGCTCGGCTCGGGCAGGTTGAAGTGTTCGATCTTTCTGGCAAAGTGCACATGGTTGTCACGATCCGACGCCATGACCGTCCAATAGTAATTGCCTTCACTGACGGCAAAAAAGGTATAGCTCATTTGGCGGCGCTTTTTGTCCACTGCAAATTGCTCTGGCGCGCTGATGATGTCCAGGGTAGGATCTGCATGGTTGGCAAAATCAAATTCACCGGTTTCGACCCGATCAATGACGTCAGCCAGTTTTGAGCTATCCTCGCGCATCAAGAAGAGGGAGTAGCGAACGTCATCGTATAAGTCCGGGTCCTGGGCCATTTCCCACGACAGGTTGACGTTGCCATTGCCCACACAGGTACCGAGAAGTTCGCTGCTAATATCAAAATTTTCTGGCGCGATGGGATAGTGGTTGACGCCGGCGCGGTAAGAGGCCGCAAAGAAATCGTTGTTTTCGAGGGTGGCGATATCGACGCGCATGCCATTGTTCCTGCCCGGGAGAACATTTTTGACCGGCGAATTGAGATCGTCTAAGCGCAGGCTCAATCCCATGGCGAATTTGCTCAAGATATTGTTGGTAAAATTGTAGCCGGTTCGGAATGCCAGGGCGTAGGCCCAACTGACTTCCGCGCCAAAACTGATGCGACCCGTTTCGTCTTTAACCTTCTGGTAATCGCCGGATAGCTGAAACTGTAAGCCATTGTGTTTACCAATGTTAAGTGCTAATCCGGCGCGTAGGGTCGTGGGCAGGGGCGTTCTTTCGGAGATATAGCCAAGTGATTTTCCCATCTGAGTTGCAGCCACTCCCGCCGAAACGATGGCATAATCGAACATACCGGTTTTAAGTTTGAATCGATTGGATCGGTAAAGTAGCCCCCCATCGAAAACAACCGAGCTGGCCGTGAAGTCGGCGAGCTTGCTGCGCAGGTATTTGATATTTCCGCCAACGGACACATTTCGCGACAGGAACGTCAGCGGATTGCCATAACTGAATGTCAGCAACATATCACTGGCGGAGACGGCCGGCTCCGTGCCCTCCGTGCTCTCGAAATCACGGACACCCTGGTAATAGAGTCCGAGCGCAAATCTTGCCTCGCGGCTCCATGGTGTACGCACCCTGCGGCCATAATTGATGGAAATGTTATAAATGTCGGCGAACCACTCGGTGTAGTTGATCGCCCATTGCCATTCGCGCAAATAGCCGGTGGCTGCCGGATTGGCATAGAGCGTGTGCATCTCGTCGATGCCGGCGGTGAGGCTGGTGGCCAGCCCTTGCTGGCGGGTGCCCGGCAAAATCTTCAGAAAAGCCGCGCCCGAACGCAACTGGGATCGCGCGCTGGTGGGTATCATCAAGTCGCTGCAAACCAACCCGACAATCGCAGCCATAACCATGTAACGTGAAACTTGAAAATACAAATGGATGGCTCCTGTTTTCCGGTCTGTGTTTTCCGGTTTTCGTATCTTCATCGTTCGTGTCTTTATCTCACCAAAATGACTTTTTTCCAGCACAGTAGATTGCCGGATCGCAAGGAGATCACGTAGACTCCGCTACCGACCCGCTGTCCGTTGGCGGCAAGGCCGTTCCACTCGAAGCGGTTTTGCCCGGCCGGGAAGGTAGTCTCGGCAATGCGTGTGATATGATAGCTGGTGATGTCGTAAACATCCACTTGAATGACGCGACTTTCGCTCAATTCAAAGTTGATGCCAAGCGGTCCGCGCTCCGGCTGAAAGACATTGAAGTCCAATCGAAACAGGTTACAATCTTCGAGAATCAGCTTAAATGGTATACCTATTTCGGCACAGTTGTTGGAATCATCGTCGTCGCAGGCATCCGAGCTGACGCACGCCTCAATCACAGCTGGCGCGTTGTTCGGAGGCGAGCAAGTTAATTCTGCCCGGAAAGATACGGTTTTCGTCTCACCGACGGTAAGAGTCCCGAATTCTCCCGGTGATACAAAATCCAACAACGATATACATTCGGAACCTGTTACTTCCAGCCTGACACGCGTAGCAGGAATCTGGCCTAAGTTGCTGATTATTATTGTGCCAACAAATTCTTCGCCAATTTTAACCGAGTCCTTGTCGGTTGATATGGAGATGCTGAGATCGGCGCATGGCGTGGGGGGTAGCCATACCACCTTCGCGCTGGCGGCGTTATTGCTGGGACTCGTATCGTTTTCGGCAACGACGCGGGCGATATTGATCAGCTCGACAGCTGAGTTCGATGAAGGATCGCCAACCGTGGCCTGAAAGACGATGGTGGTGTCGCTATTTGGCGTGAGAGTCTGGATTTGCCAACACATGACCATACCGCCGTTGACCAGGGTGATGAAGTCCGGCAGTGTGTCGCATACCGCTATGCCGTCACACGTGTTCGGGCCGAGGTTGCGAATGGTCAAGTTATAAGTTATTATTTCCCCTGTCCTTACCGTATCTTTGTCGGTGGTTTTTTCGATGGCCACATCGCAGCGTGCTGGCGGCTCGGGGGGTACGACGACAACCGTGTCGCGAGCCATATTGTTGGCAGGAATGTTATCGCATTGGGAAAAAACGCTGGCGGTATTGATTAGCATGACCGGCGAGTCCGACAACGGATCACCAACGATTGCCTCAAAGACGATGGTGGTGTCGCTATTTGGCGCAAGAGTCTGAATTGGCCAGCACATAACCGAACCGCCGTTGGCATGAGCTGCAAAGCCCGGGAGGGTGTCGCAGACGGTTATGCCGTCAGCCGTGTCGGGGCCGACATTGGTGATTGTCAAGTTGTAAGTTATTTTTTCACCTATAGTTACCGTGTCTTCATCAGAGCTCTTTTGAATGCTTAAATCACAATTCGGTTGTTGTATTGGCTGCGGTGTTACGATAACCGTGTCGCGGGCCGTATTGTTGGTAGGATTGGTATCGCATTGGGCGAAGACACTGGCGGTATTGATTAACATGACCGGCGAGTCCGACAACGGATCGCCAACGAGTGCCTCAAAGACGATGGTGGTGTCGCTATTTGGCGCAAGAGTCTGGATTTGCCAGCACTTAGCCAAACCGCCATTGACATGGGTTGCAAAGCCCGGGAGGGTGTCACAGACGGATATGCTTTCAGCCGGGATCAGGCCAAGGTTGGTGATGGTAAGAGTATAAGTAATTATTTCACTTGATTTTACAGTATCTTGATCGGCGCTCTTTTGAATGGCGAGATCGCACTCCGC
>DASWHH010000242.1:0-2871 GCA_036398295.1 bacterium | reverse complement strand
TCCCAAACTCCAGTTTGGGAACGCAATTGCCTTCGGAAGCTTTGCTTCCAGCTCGTGATGCAGAGCTTCATTGCAACGAACGCTCCCAAGTAAAACTTGGGAACGAGGGCATTCCTTATTCAAGACTTTGTTTCATCGCGCCATCCACCCGCCATCAACCAACAAAATATGGCCATTAACATAATTCGACGCCGGGGACGCCAGAAACACCGCTGCGCCTTTTAAGTCCGCCGGTTTGCCCCAATGTCCGGCGGGAATGCGATCGGAGATTTCTTTGAAGCGCACTTCGTTCTTGCGCAGCGCTTCGGTGTTGTCTGTTTCAAAATAGCCGGGCGCGATGGCGTTCACCTGAATGTTGTGTTTCGCCCACTCGTTCGCCAACGCTTTGGTGAGCTGGGCCACACCGCCTTTGCTGGCGGCGTACGCCGGCACGGTAATGCCGCCGGAAAAACTCAGCAGCGAGGCAACGTTGATGATTTTCCCCTGCTGGCGCTCGATCATGATTTTGCCAACTTCGCGGCAAAACCGAAACAGTCCGTTGAGGTTGGTGTCGAGCACGATCTGCCAGTCTTCGTCGCTATATTCCACGGCGGGCGCGCGACGAATGGTGCCGGCGTTGTTGACCAAAATGTCGACAGCTCCGAATTCATCGACGGCTCTTTGCACAGCCGCCCGAATGTGAGCGCTGTTGGTGACGTCACAGCCGACGGCTACGACTTTCGTCCCCAACTTCTTCACGAGGGCTGCTGTCTCAGCCAGATTTTTTTCATTGGTGCTCAATGCTACGATATCCGCGCCGGCTTCGGCCAGTCCTAACGCCATGCCCTGTCCGAGGCCGCGGCTCGCGCCGGTGACCATCGCCACCTTGCCATCGAGGCGGAAATCGTCTAAAATCGTTCGATTAGCCATATCACTCCTCTCTTCCAATTTTCGTCATTTGCGGTGTCTGAAATCCCAACAAAGCAAAAAAACAAATCTCAAATAAATCCAAAACTCCAAATTCCAATTTCGTTTTCCGTTTTCACGCTTTTCGATTTCCGATTTCCGCTATCAGGGATTCAAACAATCGTCAATCGTTTCGCCGCGTAGCAACGCCAGCATGTTTTCTGCCGCCCGTCTCTGCAGTTCACGAGAGCCTTCCTCAGAGTACCACGCGTAATGTCCGGTGGTAATCACATGTGGATGATTCAAAAGCTCGGGGTTGATTCGAAGCGGTGGCTCCTCCGCATAAACATCCAGGCCCGCGCTATGAATCATGTCGTTCTTCAGTGCCCAGAGTAACGCATCGTCATTGACGACCGGACCACGCGCGGTGTTGATGAGAATGGGCCTCTTCGCCATTTGTTCGAAGGCCTGCCCCGCGATCAACCCCTGCGTTTCATCCGTCAAATTGCAGTGCAGACTGATGACGTGGCTCTCGGCCAGCAACGTCGACAGGTCGCACTCCTCCGCGCCCAATTCCTCGAAGCGGCGAACCGAAATGTAGGGATCCGTGGCCAGAATTCGCTTGAAGAGACAACGCGCTTTGCTACACAGCATCCCACCGATACTGCCGAGTCCGATGATGCCGAGGGTTTTATCGTGAAACTCGAACAGCGGTTGGCGTGGCGGTTTGGCGAAGTGCGTCAATAGACTGAGCTCGCCCATCGGCAGAGCGCGGGCGCAGGCGAACATCAATGCCAACGCATGTTCCGACACCGCGTGGCGACCGTATCCACGGACGATGGCAACCTTCACTCCCCGGCGGGTTGCAGCTGCGAGATCGACATTCTCATATCCGACTCCGTAGCGCACGATGGCTTTCAACTCCGGCAATTCGCGAAGAAACGATTCGTCCACCAGCGCACTTCGAATCAGCATCCCGATGGCGCCGCGAGCGAAATTGATTTTGAGTTTCTGGTTGTCGGATTCCTCCGAATAAATCTCGAAGCTAAATCCAGCACGTTCAAAAATCTTTCGCTCGATTTCGTAAGAATCGTACCCGCCATCGATGACGACGATTCGATTGCGATTCATACTATCTCCTTACCCGATAGAACTGTCATTTCGAGCGCAGCGAGAAATCTGGCGGAGAATTGATTTAAAAAATCCGCTCACGACTGCGAGGTGCGACAACGATCTGTCCGTCGTCAGATTTCTCACCTCGACAAAAAAACGTCGAGGTTCGAAATGACAAGGCTTGTTGATCACAGCAAATCCAACGAATCATTGAGCCAGTGCGGCGCCGCGTGTCCGATGATACGATCTCGAAACGCGACGATGCCATCGTGGTTGACGAGCGTTTGATCTCCCAACGCCGTCCGCAGGGCGCTGGTGAATGTCCCGTGCGAAAAGGCAATCACCAAATCTCCGGCGTGAGTCACATTGAGCTTTTCCAAAAGCTGCTTCGCGCGAATAGTCGCCGCAAGAAAACTTTCGCCGGTGCCTTGCCAGTCGATGGTTCCATCTTGCGTTTCGCGACCGCGTTTGACGAGCGCCGCGAACTCCGGATCGTCAATTTCTTCCAAAGCACAACCATCGTACTTTCCGAAGGCGATTTCCTTCAAATTGTCTTCCAATACTATTTCCAATGCGATGGAAGCTCTCTCACGGAAATGATGCACAAAGGCTTCGGCCGTGTGTTTTGCGCGAGTTATGGGACTGCTCAAAATCCTCAACCGACCAGAATGCGCGACTTCATGCAATCGCGAAGAGCCGATTCGCTCTTCCAATTCTGCGAAAATATTTTTGGCGGTTTGCTGCACCTGTTTCTTTCCAGTTGCATTCAACTGATTCTCCGGGCCATCAATTTGTCCCGAGAGAACGTTGCGGAGATTGCCGTCGGTCTCACCGTGGCGAACCACCAGCATCGGAAACTTGAGGCGCACGGCC
>DASWHH010000241.1:0-9335 GCA_036398295.1 bacterium | reverse complement strand
TGAAAAGCGGATCATACAAAACTGAAAAATTTTTGCCGAAGGAAATAAGCAACGATAGTCCGGCAAGGATAGCGAAAAAGGTCACATAGCGATCGCGCCGGACGATCAACGCCAGGCCTGCCAATAGCAATGTGACGATGCCCATATAAAATGGAAAATCGGTGAATGGCATGGAGCCCCAGTAGGTTTCGCCGCCAAAGCCTACAAACGATGGCACAAAAAAGGTTAACATCTCTAGCGGAGAAAACGACCAATTGGTTGCATAGCCATAATCCAAACCCGTGTCGCCGCCGCGGATGGAGTAGTGTGAATATTCCTGGACCGGCAAATAGAGCCAGGCGGACATCGCCACGCCGATGACGATGGCGGCGCCGCCGATTGCCAACGATTTGACGACGTTGACCGCTATTTCCTTTTTGCGAATCGCTTCCGCCAACCAGAATACCAGGTAAAGTCCGATCATCATAAAGGTGTAGTAGGCCATCTGGGTGTGGGCGCGGAGCAGCTGCGACCCGATGGCGAGCACCAGCAGGCCGAAGTAGTGCACCTGGCGTTTTTGCAGCAGCTCATCTAACAGAAAAAAAATAGCGGGCAACAACGCCACCGTTGCCAATTTGGTGTTGTGGCCAAAGGCAGCAAAGGCAACTACCTGCGGCTGAAATACCATCGCCACCGAAGCAAAAAGCGCTACCCAAGCTAAGTCGGTGCGTTTCTTGAGAAGCCAGTACGTGAAAAAGCCAAAGAGAAAATAATTGAAAAGCATCAGGAATATTTCTAAGAATACTTTGGATGAGACGTGAGATGCCGGAAACATTTCCAAAATAACCCAACGGAAGGGAGCCTCCAGCAAATCAACAAACGGGGTACTCTGCAAGCCGGCAAAAGAGGGCATGCCACTGAAAATAAAGGCGTTCCATAGAGGATAAACGCCTCTATCAAGTGTCTCGTAAATAAACGGTTCAATGCTCAACGAAGCAATCTTGTCTGGGGCGAGAAAGCTCCTGCCACCAAAGACGACAGGCCAATAGAAAATAAGCAACAGCAGCACCAAAACCAGATGGGGATACTTCGATAAAAAACTCAAAGGACCAACCGACTTCGGCTTCGTACCGCGCAATTGGGGCTGAGACCGTCTATTTTTGGCCACGAATTCTCCAACTGTAATTATCAGTCATAATTATTTAACAAAAACTCGGCTAAAAGTAAAGGTTTTGAATCACATACTTTTGAAGCTGAAGACAAAGCGCCGGGCCTCGCCGAACGACAACAATTTCAATGAAATCAACAAGACCGGAAAAAGCACGACAGCCATAACATCTCTCAAAAAATTGAGCGGCGCGTCCAGATCAATCAAACTCACCGAATAACAAGTCATCCCCAGCGCTAAGATAGCGAGCATTTTTTCCCACCGCCAATTGACCGTGAGCCGACTCTGCGACAGCTGCAAAATGAGCAGCATCAATAGAAGATAGGAAATCACGGTGACCACCGCAGCGCCCTGCATTCCCCATTTCGGAATCAAAACAAGATTGAGGCCGATGTTCACCGCTGCGGTGATGACACCATAGGTCATCATTTTGATGGTTTCGTTGTGGATGAGCGCACCCGCATTGAAGATATTTTGTAGTCCATAAAGCAGGTACGAAAAGGCTATCCACGGGATGATGGGAATGCCGGCGTAGTAGGCTTCCGTGGTCGTCCAAATGACAAAATATTTTGCGAAGACCGACAGGCCCAGCCAGGCCCACGTGGCGATTTGCATAAAGTGGAGCGCCGCGCGTTGGTACGTCAGCTTTTGATCGGGGTGATTTTCCAAGCGGAAGAGAATCGGCTGCCAGGCCTGGATAAACGGCGTCACCAAAACCATATTCAAAATCATGCCGAATTTATAGGCAATGCCATAAACTCCCGCCGCCTCAACTGAAATAAACTGTTTGATCAACCAGCGGTCCGACATCGACAGGATCAGCAGGCTGACACCGTGGAAAATCAGCGGGAAGCCATAGCGCAAAGAGCGCATGACAGTGGCGTGATCGTAGCGCAAACCATACTTCCTCATAATAAGAATACAGGTGGCGATAAACATCAGGCCGGCCGAAATGAGCTTCGCATAAACAACTCCCCACAAGCCCCAATCGAGCCCGACGACAAAGCCGATAGTCAGCAAAATGAGCAGCACAAAATCCACGAAGACGACAGTGATGAAAAGCAGCGCGCGCTCATAGATTCTCATCAACGTCAAAAAGAACAGCCGGCTCACTCCCAAATAAATGCAGACGCAGAACAAAGCGACAACCCCGGATAGTGATCTGTCCGAAAGGTAAACGCCGGCAATGAAGCGGTCCGAAAAGATCAAGACGAACAGCAACAGCGCATTGACGCCGAGAATGAACAGCCAACTGCCGGAGACCAGTTTTTTTTCGACGCCGGCTTTTTGTTCGACATGAAAATAACGCCACAGGGCCGTGATCATCCCCATCGGAGCGACGTAGCTGTACAACACCTCCAAAACTTCCAACAAAACGAGGATGCCCACCTCGTACGTTGACAGGTAATGCGTATAAAGCGGGATCAGCAGAAATGAAACGGCCTTGGAGAGTATATTCCCTAAACTATAGATTGCGGTGTTTTTGCCGACTCGGCTGAGTTCACCATCGGCGGCGCTGAAGACGTCCGGCTTCATGGATGCGATCGCAAATTTCCTTTTTTGAAAGCTGTAATTTTGGCGACGAAATCATCGGCATTGGGATGGCCGTCTTCGGAGTAGATCACCGGAATGCAATTGATCGCACATTCCAAAAGTATGCGCGGTGCGCCGTCATGGCGGCTGGGCCGAATATATAAATCGACGACCGGAAAAATCTCTTTCATGTTTTGCCGGCCATCGACGCGAATCCAGTTGACGTTGGCAAGCTTGTCCTTGATTTCATCGATGATATCTATGCCATAAACCCAATTTGAATACTTGCCCTCAGCCGGATCATAGTAGAGAATATTGAATCCCTGGTGGTGATCTTTTTTGATCGGCGCATGGTACTTGGGCGGATGAACGGCAATTGCCACCTTGCTGAGGTTGAGCTTACTCTTCTGCAAATCCGCCAGTAAGCGGGGACTGACCACCCAGTGGTGAGCGATAAAAAAATCCAGGATTCTCATTTTAATGCGGTGAACCGCAACCATGAGCGAAGATTTGCCCGGCGGCGTAAACCACATGGTCAGAGCGTCGGTACCCATCCACCACTTGACTGGCGCGAGTCCGTTCAGGCGCGCGGCGATGACTTTCCAAAAAGGGATTGTTCCCACAAAAATCATGAGACGAGGTTTTCGCTTTGGATTCTCGAGGAGTACCGCATCACCATAAGCGGGCGTACAGCTCTCGCAGAAAATATACTTGTTTTGTGTGGCCTGGCCGCAACTGAAGCAGACAACGGACTCCACGACCGGTATCGGGTTCATCGGCACTATTCTGGACTCCGGGTTTTCGCGATAAAAATCAGGCCATCGGAGAGATAGGGAAAAAGCGAGAACCAAAACTTTCGTACATAAGATAGAAATACCGAGCGTTTCTTGCCGCTGATGAACGAATAAAACAAAATTTCTTTAACCTCATACCCGTGCAATTCCAGCAACTGCTTGAGAGTTTGCGTCGAGTAGTAAGCCATGTGATCGTGGCGCGTGCGCTCACGCCGGATGAGCGCATCGGGAAATCGGATGAAGCCGAAGGCGTTGGGGGTGGTGAGCACCAGTTCGGTTTTAGGCGCCATAAACTTGCGGATGCTGCGCAGAAACATACCGGGATTGGGAAGATGCTCGATCAGCTCGCCAGCGATGATCAGATCGAAATCTTCATTCACCTCCAATTGCTCTAAATTCTCGACATCGCCATAGCGAATGTCGTAACCTTGAACTGTCAATTCAGCGATAGCCTCTTTGAGAAAATCGATGCCGACGATGCGTTTGGCATTTTTTTGAAGACAGGCAAACAACCATCTGCCTTTTTTTATATTATCGCGGTAGAGATCATGCTCCACACTCCCCAAATCGAGCACCACTTTGTCTTTGACGTACTCTTCCAAAAATCGTTGACGGAAAACGACTCGCATGTATTATCCTTTCACTTAAGTCGCGTTGAAACATTCAGAAAAAACCTCAATGATGCGGCGGGAGGTTTGCCCATCCCAATTAGGAATGCGCGCAGGTTGCGGCTTGGGCTGCGCGATAACCGTTTGCGCTGCTTCAACAATTTCCACTTCACTGGCGCGAACCAAACGATTCGTTCCATTCCGCAAAGTGACCTGCCATTCCGTCCTGTCACGCAGTGTCAGGCACGGGATGCCGAGGTAACTGGTTTCCACCTGCACTCCACCGGAATCCGTGAGCACCAATTTAGCTTGCGTTTGCAGGTGCAGAAAATCCAAATAACCGAGGGGGTCCGAGATTAAAACTCCGCTCTCAGACAGCCGTTTCACAAAACTGCCGTCAAGGTTCGCCAGCAGTTTGCGGGTGCGTGGGTGCATGGGAAAAACTACCGCCAGATCTTCGGCGATGCGAATAAGCGCCGACAGAATTGTGGTCAGCGTCGCTGGATCATCCACGTTGCCCGCCCGGTGCAGCGTCGCCAGCGCAAACTCGCCAGGCAGGATTTCCGCCAGCTGTTTGGGCCGCGACCTATTCAATTTTGCCAAAATGGTGGATCTAGCGGCCCTGTCCCAAAAAAGCTGCAACGAGTCGACCATGATGTTGCCGACGCGAAAGATCGAGCGGGGATCGATTCCTTCGGCCAACAAGTTCTCGTCGCTGTCGCGGCTGGTGGTGAACAACAGATCCGACAGCACATCCGTGGTGACGCGATTGATTTCCTCCGGCATGCTGAAATCGAAGCTGCGCTCCCCGGCCTCGACGTGGGCGAGAATCGGCGCCTCCCATGAACGTACACGTTCTTTGGATTGGTGACCGCTTTTCAGGTTTCCGGTCTCCGGTCTCCGGTCTCCGGTTTCCGATTTCCGATTTCCGATTTCCGCTCTCCGTTTTGCCAGGAACCGATCATATCTCTCCCAAACCTCCCGCAGACGGTGGGACGGGATGCGCATTTTAACTGTGGTCAACGCGCACGCCACGGTCGAATTCACATCGCCGACGACGATTACAGCTTGCGGTTGATGCTCCTCGAGCTGCGGCTCGAACCGTTTCATAATTTCGGCGGTCTGTTGTGCGTGACTGCCGGACCCCACTCCTAAATAAATATCGGGTCGAGGCAGTTGCAGATCATCGAAAAACACTTTCGACATGTTCTCGTCGTAGTGCTGTCCGGTGTGCACCAGGATCGGCTCAAAAAGTTCGGGATGTTTTTTCATCTCCGCATAGAGCGGCGCGATTTTCATGAAGTTGGGCCGCGCCCCGGCGACCAGGAATAGCTTCAGTTTCATCTTCATTTTCAATTTGTTTAAGACTGACCCCGTAAAGCAAACCTCTGGTTTGCTTCTCAAAGCAGAGCTTTGAGTTACATTGATCCCACTACTCCAACACTTCACTGGCGGCAGTCGTCAGGCTCTTTGGGCTCCAATCAATTCGTCCAGAATTCTTGCCAACTCTCCAGTCTGGTTCCGCCGCTCAAACCGGGTTCCCAAGGCACCACCGACTTGCGGCGGCTCCTTCTCTCTCCCTCGGTGATCCACTATTTCGTGCAAAACTTTTAAAATAGCCGCCGAATCTTTCGGTGGCACCGCCCACCCAAGCTTATACTTCCGAATCAAATCCGCCGCTTCGCCTTCGGGCGCCAGCGCCAAAATCGGTTTGCCCGCCCCGATGTATTCGTAAAGCTTGCCGGTGAGAATGCCGCTGCTGGCCGGCGCATCGTCAATAATCAGCAGCAATACGTCACTGCCCAAAAGATACGACAGACTTTCACGATGCGTGACATACGGAACCATCTCAAAGATATGGTATACGGATGAAGATCGCATGCGCGCCGCAATCGGCTCGCCGATGCGACCAACCAATCGCACGCGCAACCGGTCCACGACCTGCGGCTGGTCCTTTTGCAGCAACTCCAGCGCCTGCAACAAATACTCCGGGTTACGCGCGCCGTACATCGAACCAGCATAGGTGATGACAATCTTATTACCCCTGGGCGCGGGTGTGACACCATGAAAATCTGCGGCATCATAACCGTTTGGTAAAAAACGCCAGCGTCCATCCCGCAGTTGCGGGTGACGGCCGAGCAAATCATCTTCTACGCCGCGGGAAACTGTAATAATTGTATCCGCTTTTTGCAGCACCGCGCGCTCCATCCGCCATTCCAATGCGCGCGACAGCTTGGGGCGCCACTGCGGCGCAGAAACCCAGCCAATCCACGAGTCGCGAAAATCGGCCACCCAAGGTAGCCCGGTTGCTCGATGCAATCTCAATCCAATCAAATGCGTGGTGTAGGGTGGCGCCGAAGATAAAATTACGTCAATCTTTTCCTTCTCAGCGACCCTTTTCCCCACTCGGTTTGCAAAAGCATACCAGCCGATGCGGGCATCCGGAACAAAAACCGCAGCGCGCACCCACTCCGAAACCCGTTCACCGAGTTTGCGTTGCCGTGCGTTGTCCAATGTCAGGGTGGCAATGTCAGTGGATTCATCGGCGCCGCGGCCGGTCAATTTGCGGTAAAACCAGTATGGCTCAAAAATGCCCGAGCGATACACTTTCACCCCTTCCGGAATCTCGGCTTCGAGACTGGGGTCGTAGGCCGGGTAGTCGGCGTTGCGAGCGGTCAGCACCACTGGCTCCCAGCCAAAGTCCCGCAGGTATTTCACGAACTTCAGGGTGCGCTGTACGCCGGCGCCGCCCGCGGGTGGAAAATAGTATGTGACGATGAGCACCTTTTTGAGCGATCTGGACAAGTTTTTCCGGGTGCTCATTCATCCCCTCGTTCGATGAGAAAAAACGCGCCGGAGATCAACACCTCGCGTACAAGAGGAATTCGACGCAGGAAATCACCCCTGATAATCGGCCAGCCGAAGCGAATGTGGTAACTGGGCCGGCTGATGTAAAATTTCTCCCGGCAGATACGCAGACCGTGAGCGCGTACCATTTTGCGAAAACCGCCAATGCTGACACGGTGCCGCCGCAGCTTTTCCATCTCGTCCAAAAATTTAGGGTTGCCATCAAACCGCTGAATCCAGCCGCGAATGCCTTTCCACAAAATCTCCGGGACAGTGTGAAAATAAGGTGTCCGTCGCAGAAAGCTTTTCAACATCTGCTGGTGTCCGCCGAACGGCGCATAGAACGGCGGGAAGGTGATGAACAACTTCGTGCCGGGTTGCATCAAATCTCTAAGTCGCTGAATTGCAAGCGGCTTGTTGGGGAGATGTTCAAAGACATCGCGCAGGATGATGAGATCCAGAGGACGGTGATTTTGTGCCAGGGGTGGACAAAAAAAATCCGCGGCCACAAAATCGACCCGCGAATGCCGGCCGCCTGGCGCTAGCTGCCGCCCAATCGCGAGGCGCCCCGGGCTAATTTCCAGACCTACCCCCTGCGCGCCGGCCTCTGCCAAAGCGCAGAGCACGCCGCCTTCGCCACACCCGATGTCCAGCACCCATGCTTTTTCAAACGCCACACCCCACTCTGCAAGCAGCGGCGCAATATACTCTTTCCCCAAACGATATTGGTACTCCCAGTAGACGCGCTTTTGCGGCGAGATGTCTGTCATGTCGGGGGTAATTCTAATGAATACAGAGGTAAGAAGCAAGAATTTTTCCTTGACTTTGCGACCGGAAGGATTATCTTAGATCTAAATCATCGGAGCGTCGACTTCTTTACCTATCTCCTCAGCTCGTCGCGTGCCCGTACTCGAAACCAGCGCGTGGGTTTTGACCACTGAAGGGGCTGCTTTCCACTAGACACGCTGCTGCGTTGCAGGTGTTAACCATAAGAACATCCCCATGAGAACACTGATTGTAATTTTAATGTTTGTCACCGAATTCTTCTCGGTTTATACCCATGTGTCTGCGCAACCAAAATGGCGTGCCCTGCCGGACGCCCCCCGTACCGGCAGCCGATTCGACGATGTGTTTTTCGTCAATCCCAATGAAGGGTGGATTGTTCAGGGTGGCGGCGGAATTTACCGAACCACCGATGGCGGCGCAACCTGGCAATTGCAAAACACCATCTTTGCCGGCGGCCTGCGCTGCATCGGCTTCGCCAACGCGGCCAAAGGCTGGCTCGGAACCTTGCGCTCCGGCAGCTTTCTGTTTATGACCGCCGACGGTGGCAAGAGCTGGAACCCGGTTCAGAATGTTCCCGAGCCACAGCCCCTGGGAATCTGCGGCATTGCCGTGGTGAATGACTCCGTGGTTTATGCAGCCGGACGCTATGACGACGCGCCCAGGGTCATCAAGACCACGGATGGTGGCCAAAACTGGTCAACGTTCGACATGAGCTCCCATGCGCGATCTCTGGTCGATTGTCACTTCTTCAGCGCCGATTCCGGCTTTGCCGTTGGCGCCGTGGGGCCGACCTTTGAGGATCAGCGCGCCCGCATTTTGTTCACGGGTGATGGCGGCCAAAGCTGGGTCGCGAGCTACACCGGTGCACGCAGCGCCGAATTGTGCTGGAAAATCTCTTTTCCCACCAGAAAGGTAGGATATGTTTCCATCGAGGCGTTCCATCAGGGCGCCATCGATTTTCTAAAAACCACGAATGGCGGTACGAGTTGGCAGGCCAAGCTGTTATCGAGCACCTTGCGCGATGTGCAAGGCATCGGATTTTTGAATGAAGAGTTGGGATGGCAAGGTGGTTGGCGGTCGCCAACTTATGAAACCACGGACGGCGGAGAAACCTGGCAGCTTGCCGGTTTTGGCGGGAACGTCAATCGCTTTCGCTTTCTGAGTGATACGTTGGCTTATGCCGTCGGGCAGACGGTCTACAAGTTTTCCAATGACGGCACGCCGGTGACGGTCGAAGAGCCTCCTGCGCTGCCCCCTGCCGGGATTACACTTTTTCAGAACTATCCCAACCCCTTCAACGCCTCAACAAGAATTCGCTACCTGCTGGAACGCGATGATGAAATTGTGATGCTCAGGGTTTATGATCTGACCGGAAGAAAGATCAAAACGCTCTTCGCGGGCGGGCGACCTCCGGGCGAGTATATCGCAGAATGGGATGGTACCACCGACACGCATCAGCCGGTAGCCAGTGGCGTGTATGTGCTTCGTTTGCAGGCGGGTGGATTTGCGCAATCCCACAAGATGATTTTGTTGCGGTAGTTCACTGAACCGAAGATCTACGCTAGGCAGGATGCGCGAGGAAGTTTTGTGTAACATCAAGTCAGGTGCTTTAATGCCCTG
>DASWHH010000240.1:0-4912 GCA_036398295.1 bacterium | reverse complement strand
CGTGTCCAAAAATCGTTAGCCTATCTACATCGATATTTACAGAACTTCTTATGCTCTGGTTGTGTGATGCTGTTTCCCTTGTTTGCCACGCAGTCGGTTACCGTTTCCTGGGACGCCAATCGTGAAAGCGATCTATCCGGCTATCGGGTCTATTATGGCACGCGCTCGGCGGATTACAACGAGCAGATTTCCGTTGGCAACGTTACGTCATTTCGTGTCAGTGGTTTGGAAGAGGGGAGACGTTACTACTTCGCGGTGACCGCTGTCGACGTTTCCGGCAACGAGAGCGGGTTCTCCAACGAAGCCAGTATCGAAACTCCACCGTCAGCGCCGGGAGATCCGCCCGGCGATCCACCTGACGATGGGCTACCGGAAGACCCGCCAGCCAACCCGAATGCCGAAGCCATTGCGACGCTGGTGTATAACTTTCCCAATCCCTTCCGGGTTGGGCGGGAAAGCACCACCATTCGCTATGAGCTGCTTGATGGCGGGGAAATCACGATCGACATCCTCGACGTGGACAACAAGGTCGTGAGAAGTCTGCTCCGCAACGGATTCCGCCAGGCCGGTGAGAATGTGCAGGATAGCTGGGATGGCCGGAACGCCAATGGAGATTTCGTGGCGAATGGCGTTTATTTTTGTCGCGTCCGCCTGGGCAATCTGCAGCGATTCATTAAAGTGGCTGTAATCAGATGATGATCTAAAGAAGGACAACTTTGACATGCACCTATGGCAAACTCACCGATTCAAGAAATTAAGTCTTCCATTCTTACTATTGGCAATCGCTTTAACCAGTTCTCGTGTTTTCGCCCAGGAAAGCGCAGGCTCTCCCGGGGCCTTTTTGAGCATGGGAGTGGGGGCTCGACCGCTGGGACTGGGAAGCGCGTATGTCGGTCTGGCCGAGGGCCCGGCAGCCACATACTGGAACCCGTCCGGGCTGGGTCGGATTCATAACTTCCAATTCGAGTTCATGAACACCAACCTGCCTTTTGACCGCACTTTCAATTTTTTCAGCGGCATTCTTCCGGTCAAGAATATCTTGACGCTAGGACTCAGTTGGGCTGGCCTCAGAGTCAACAACATCGAAGGCAGAACCAGCAATACGGAGCAACCGGTCTACAATTTTGGCAGCAGCCAAAACGTGGTCGCACTATCGATGGGTAAAGCTCTGACGTCGTTCTTGTCGATTGGCGGCAACGTCAAATTCATCAAATACGATCTGGACAGCCAGTCCGCAACCGGAGTTGGCTTTGATGCCGGGTTATTGTTTCGCCCCGCTGAACTTTTCAGCGTTGGATTGATGGCTCAGGACCTCGCAACCGATTACCGCTGGAACGGCAGTACCACGGAGACTGTGCCGATGACCTACCGCGCCGGTATCGCGCTCAACGTTTATCGGGGCCTGGTGCTGGTTGCCGATGTCAACAAGGCTGCCAACCTCTCACCGCGCATCAATTTCGGCGGCGAATTTCGGCCGGCGTTTTTCCTGCCTCTTCGCGTCGGCTACCATGACGACCAAATCTCCGGCGGCGCGGGGATCATCATGCCGTTTTCGGCCCATTCAATGGAATTCAACTATTCATATGCCAACGATCGCATATTTGATGACGCCGTGCATCAGATTTCATTGGTTTTTTCCTTCGGCAGCCATTCACCGGCACGGGCAAAAACCAGAGACGCCAGGCCAGCCTACACGCCGAAGGTTGAAACCGTTTCGCCTCCCCAGCTTAGCAGCCCGGAACGAGTTGCAAAGCGGCCGAAAATAGTGTCGGTTTCGGCAGCGTTGCTGAATGTGCGCTCTGGCCCTGGTGTCAAGCATGGTAAAATCGCGCAGATCAAAATTGGCCAGAAGTTCAACGTGCTGGATGAAGCCAACTCCTGGTTAAAGATCAAAATAGGAAGTGGCAGGGTTGGTTGGGTTCACAGCGATTACGTCAAAATGCTCGATTGATAAACTGAGCGTGCGTCACAATTTTCTTACTGGACGCTTTGTCAAACTACAATCTAACCCCGTCAGGGTGTCTTCTTTATAGATGCTCCGGTTCCTGATGTTTTCAACTCCGTAGGAGTGATATATCATTACCTCCCAGTTTTCCAGTACCTCTATGTGTTTAAAGATCAGTCTTTTAAGAGATGGGGACTTAGAGGGCGAGTTGAAATGGCACTTAGTTTTCGACCAATGTCCTGGAAAACAGATCCGGTCGGTCAGTGAGGATGATATTTATTCCGCATTCGCGGCAGCGCCGGGCGTCTTTTTCGGAGTTGATCAGATAGCCCACAAAGGTCTTGCCCCGACTCTGGATGGACGAAATCTGGCGCGCGCTGAAAACCGGCAAGCCGAAATGATAGGCCGGCAGAGATAGGATTGTGTTGTCGGGCTCAAACAGCCTGTTCAGGCCCAGAAGCGTTCCCACGCCCCAGGCATAACTGCGGGGTACCCTCGGAAAAAAATCACACCCCGGAAAGATTTCTTTGACGTGACGATCTCCCGCGGCATCCCAGGTCAAAAACCAGATGCGATTGTGAAATTTCAAATCATCAAGTAACTGCTTCAAACTCTCGAAGAGTTGTCGATCGGAGATCTTGCAGTCGAAAATGTAGTCCTTGTTGGGGAAGGCTTTCAGCAGCGTTTTCAAAGTGATGAGGTGGTCTTGAAGGCCGGCGTCACGGGATGATATTTTGGTATGGATGATTTCCTCAGCCGCGAGCTTGCTGATTATTTTTTGCGGTTTTCCGAAGCGATGGAGCGCATCGTCGTGTGAGAGAATAATCTCGCCGTTTTTTGAAAGCCGGAGGTCGGTTTCGAAACCGGTGGCCCCGGCTTCGTGGGCGTGGTTAAACGCCAGCAGGGTGTTCTCCGGCCACAGCAACGACGAGCCGCGGTGAGCATAGATTTTCATGGCACCTTATTGGCAGCCACAAACGCAAAGTAGCCGATGACGAGGATGCCGAGGACGATGCGATAATAACCGAAAATTTTGAAATCCCTTTTCCGGATGTAATTCATCATGAAGGCGATGGCTGCCCAGGCCGCGAAGAATGAAGTCACGAAGCCGACAAACAGAATGCCCCATTGCCCCGGGCTGATGGTCGATAGATGCTTGAGAAGCTGGTAAGAGGAAGCCGCCACCATGGTTGGAATAGCAAGAAAGAACGAAAACTCGGCCGCGATGGTTCGCGAACAACCCAACAGCATCGCGCCAATAATCGTGGCGGCAGACCGTGAGACGCCCGGAACCATCGCCAGGCACTGGATCATGCCGATGATGAACGCCGTCTGATAAGTGAGCGACGCTATGTTCCGAATCCTCTCGGGGTTTTTTCTCCTCTCAATCACCACCAGAAAAATCCCCCCAAAAAACAGCGCCCCCGCAACGACTTCGGGAGCAAAAAGAGCCTCTTCGACAAAGTCACCAATGAGGTAGCCAATGGCCAGGGCTGGCATCACCCCAACCACACTTTTCTTCCAGATCTCCCAGACTTCTCGTTTTTGGTCAGGATTTTTGTGACTCGCCCACGGATTCAGCTGGTTTCGAAAATAAATCAGCACGGAGAGGATGGCCCCCAGCTGGATAAAAACGTTGAACAGCACGGCAAAGTCTTCGGGTAAATTCACAAACTGGTTGACGAGGATTAAATGACCGGTGCTGCTAATCGGCAAGAATTCAGTGAATCCTTCCACGATTCCCATGATGATGGCTTTGATGATAGACTCCATTATTTCCCTTTCGTCATGACGTTCTTAAAGGTTATAATTGATAAAACAGACAAGACACATCGCACACTGAGAAGACACGGAGAGCACCGAGACTTTTAATCCTGAAGCTTCGGGACTGGTCTTAAATCATGAAGAGATTTGAAATAAACTCTAAGATTTTAAGCCAGATTCACACCGATGAAACAGACTTATTGAGTGTTGTTTTTTGTTCAACCAGGTCACTCCGTGCTCGTCCGTGAAAAATCCGTGGTTAAGGCTTTGGTTGCCTGCCCTGCGCAGGCGGGCGGCCTTGCCGCTCTGTGAACTCTGTGCACCTCGGTGTTCTCTGTGTCCCGCAGCTTTGTTCAACCAAATAGCTCAGGAAATGAATCCCTGATTCCGTTAATCACAAACTGTACCGACATAACTGCCAAAATGAGTCCAAGCAAGCGTGTTAAAATATTGATGCCGGTTTCACCGATCTTCGTCACGAAAGCGCCGGCATAGCGGTAAGTGATGTAGGAAATCATGCCGGAGGTCAAGATCGCCAAAACGATGATGCCGGTCTCGTAGTTGTTTTTGGTCTGGGTTTCCAGAGTCATGACCGTGGCGATTGCGCCGGGCCCGCTGATCAACGGGATAGCCAGCGGCACGATCGAGATGTCCTCCTTCGCCTGGGCTTCCGCCTGCTCACCGGGCGTGATGCGTACCCGCGATTTCTGCGCCGTGAGCATGTTCATGGCGATGCCGAACAAAATCAATCCGCCGGCAATGCGAAACGCGCCAATGGTTATGCCGAATATCTTGAAGATAATGTTGCCCATGATGGTGAACAGGATGAGAATGGCAACCGCCGCGAGACAGGCGCGCCGGATGATGATGCGGCGCTCGGGCTCCGAGTAAGAATTGAGGAGACTGGCGAAAATCGGCGTGTTACCCAAAGGATCGGTGATCACCAAAACTGCTATGAAGGCATTCAGCGTGAAGTTCAGCATAGGCGCAATTGAACCTTCACTGCGAGCTAATAACCGACACGGGTTTTCTCAGAAATGACATATCGGGTAGACCAAAAGTTCACCATCTAAATAGTTGTCATTTCCTGCCTGCGCAGGCAGGCGAGCTGAGCGCAGCGAAGCGAGAAATCTGACGGAGAATAAATTCAGCGAATGCGCTCTCACCTGATTGGTGTTAGAGCGCTCTGTGCGCCGCCAGATT
>DASWHH010000239.1:0-2497 GCA_036398295.1 bacterium | reverse complement strand
AGTCGTACATGATGCCCTGATAACCGCCGTAGTTGCCAACATTGTAGCTAACGCGATGCCCCATCTTAATCAGCTCGCGGACACTTTCGTAGGGAATGCCGGTTTCCAAAGATACGTCGCCACCATCGGCCATGACCTCGCCGGTAGGTTCAGAGGATCCCTCATGCAAAATACGCGGGGCGTCGCCGGCTTCCTGGATGTTCATGCCGAAGTCTACGATGTTCACCACGATCTGTACGTGGCCCTGGGGCTGGGTGGCGCCACCCATCACTCCGAAGCTCATGAACGGCTTGCCATCTTTAGTGATGAACGCCGGGATGATGGTGTGAAACGGACGTTTGTGCGGCGCGTAAGTGTTCGGTCTGCCTGCCTGCGCAGGCAGGCCTTCTTCAAGATCGAACAGCTCGCCGCGATCATGCAAGATGAATCCCAGTCCATCCGGCGAGAGGCCGCTGCCCATGCCGCGATAGTTGCTTTGAATCAGCGATACCATGTTGCCTTCCGAATCGGCGGTGGTGAGATAAATGGTGTCGCCAGCGTGCAGCGCGGGATTGCCGGAATCGTATCGCCGGGCGGCGCGATTGGGATTGATGAGCTTGCGGCGCTCGGCGGCGTATTCTTTGGAGATGAGCTGTTTCACGGGAATATCGGTAAAGTCGGGGTCGGCGTAAAACTTTGCACGATCTTCGAACGCCAACTTTTTCGCTTCCAGAAAGAGATGGATGTACTCGGCGCTGCCAAAGCCCAACGATTTGATGTCATAGCCCTCCAAAATATTGAGCATCTGCAGTGCGGCGATGCCCTGACCATTGGGCGGCAACTCCCAAAGGTCGTAGCCGCGATAGTTGGCGGACACTGGCTCCACCCAATCGGATTTGTGATCCACCAAATCCTGGTATGATAGAAATCCGCCGACGCGTTTCATAAACGCATCGAGGGTGCGGGCGATGTCACCTTTGTAAAAGGCATCGCGGCCGCCGTTGGCGAGTTTTTCCAACGTGTTGGCGAGATTGGGGTTTTTGAAAATCTCGCCCTTTTGCGGCGCGCGGCCACTCGGCATGTAGGTTTCTTTGAAGCCCGGCCATTTTTCGAGAATCGGCACGCTGCGCTGCCAGTAGTAAGCAATCAGTTCCGACACCGGAAAACCTTCCCGCGCGTAGTTGATGGCGGGCGCGAGGACCGATTTCATCGGTAGCTTGCCAAATTTCTTATGCAGCTCAAACCAGCCATCGACGCAGCCGGGGACAGTCACCGGCAGCGGACCGTAAGCAGGAACGCGCTTGAGTCCCTCCTTTTTGAAATGTTCGAGGGTGAGCGAATAGGGCGAACGGCCGCTGGCGTTAAGTCCGTAGAGTTTCTGGGTCTTGGCGTCCCACACGATGGCAAACAGATCGCCGCCGATGCCGTTGCCGGTCGGTTCCATCAACCCCAGCGCGGCGTTGGCGGCAATGGCGGCATCGATGGCGTTACCGCCGGCCTTCAGAATGTCCAGCGCGATTTGCGTGGCCAACGGCTGGCTGGTGGCGGCCATGCTGTGCTGCGCGATCACTTCCGAGCGGGTGGCGAAGTTGCGTCCGGTGATACGGTCCTGGGCGTGAAGCTGCAAAAAAAGAAAGGGTAGAATTATCACAGAACAAAGTACTGATTTCATCGAAAACTCCTTTCAAGTAAGTGCTACGCAATTTGAAAGTGCGTAGCACTTTTTCCAACAAAACTTGCGATTTCAAAATGATCAAAATGACTCAAATAACCAAATGCTCAAGATTGTCCGCCGCGCACAGCACGAACATAGGAGCCGATGAGGTCGTTGACAGAATCGTTGAAGCAAAGACCACCACTAAAAACGACCACCCAAGCCGTGCCCGCGCTTTCTTTATCCGATGTCCAAATCAAACTCTGCTTTCGGTCAAATACCGGATCGAGATGCAAATCACCAATTTTTTCCGGCTCCATCAGCGACATCGCTTCTTCAAGCGTCGGTAAGCGCCAATCATTATAGCCCGCGAAATTTTTGTCATTCAGGTCGCTAATATGTTTTCCCCAATCGGCGTAAGTCAGGTAATTGGGCGAACCAAACTGCTGCCAGGTTAAAGCCGTGGAGTGATCGAGAATCAGCTTTTCTTCCCCCTGTTTGACCGCTTCGTATTGATGGAGTAAACCCTTGCCTCTTGGATTCAACTCGTTATCGAAGAAATCGTTTTCCTTCAACATCTCTTTCGCTCGTTCAGTGGAAAGATTCTCCAGCGGCTGCGAGCCGAGGTGCCTTGTTTGCAGATCAGACTTGGATTTTAGTCGCTTTAGATCTTTCTTCAACTTAGTATTCTCTGCGGACTTCCACGCCAATTCTTTCTCCAGCGCTTCCCAATGCGATTTGGCATCTCGAAATTGCTTTTCTTTGGCTTCTACTTCATGTTGCAGATTTTGCACTTGAACGTGCCCTTTAGCTCGTCCACCCTCAATGAGGCAAAACCTGCTCGGGTACAAGCCGGTCTGATCG
>DASWHH010000238.1:0-8047 GCA_036398295.1 bacterium | reverse complement strand
TGTTTGTTTGGGACGTTTATGCCTTCGAAATTTTTTCTTTCTAAACAGATTTGATAACCCCAATCTCCACACCACCCACGCCGCTTCCCACATCACCTTGCTTGACATTTTCGAATCGCCTTTGGTGCGGTCAACGAAAATGATTGGAATTTCACAAATCTTGAATCCTCTTCTCCAGGTTTTGCAGGTCATTTCGATTTGAAAAGAATAGCCGTCGCTGGAGATTTTGTCGAGGTTGATGCTCTCCAGCACCTCCCGCCGGAAACACTTAAACCCGCTGGTACAATCGTGCACGGGCAGCCGGGTGATCACACGCGTGTAGGTGTTGGCGGCAAGGCTGATGAGCAGCCGCGAGAGCGGCCAGTTGATAACATTGACGCCAGTGGCGTAACGCGATCCAATCACCAGGTCAAACTCTTCGATCTTCTCCAAGAATCGCGGAATTTCCTTGGGGTCATGGGAGAGATCCGCGTCCATCTCGAAAATAAAATCGAATTCCTCATTGAGGGCATACTTGAATCCCGCCACATAAGCCGTCCCCAGTCCCATTTTGCCGGCGCGCTGAATCAGGCGCACTCGCGGATCATGCTCGGCAATCTCTTGAACAATTTTTGCAGTTCCGTCCGGGGAGTTATCATCAACGACCAAAACATTTAGGTTGGGAATATTGAGGTTGATGATGGCTTTGAGAACCTTTTTGATATTCTCGGCTTCATTATAGGTTGGAACGATGACCAGACTTTTTTTCATGGAATCCTGTTACGCCTTTGCGGATTGCAACTGCTGTTTGAGTATCTTCAAGCCCTCCTCGACGCCGCACAATTCAATGCCCAGCTCGCGGATGGTTTTGGTCAAGTCGAAACGTGAGCGCAGAGGCCGAACCGCCTTTTGCTTTAAGTCACTGGTTTTTGCTCGCTGAATCAAGCCAACATCGAAGCCGAAAATGTGCGCCAGCTTGACCGCAAAATCGTAGCGGTTGAGATATTCCGCCCCGCAAACATGATACACGCCGGTTTTTTTCAATTCAACAATCCGGCGAATTGCCTGCGCCAGATCGTCCACCAGCGTGGGGTGTCCGAACTGGTCATCGACAATTTTCACCGCTTCGCCCTGCGATAACCTGTCCACCAGCCAGGTGGCAAAATTGAGCCGCAAACCCCTTCCTGAACCATACAGGATCATGGTGCGCACAATTGTGTGCTCGACACCGCTCGTCAGGATCGCATTTTCACCCGCGAGTTTGGAACGACCGTAATAACTCAGTGGATTCGGTTTGGCTACCTCAGCATAGCTCACACCCTCGCGGCCGTCAAAAAGATAATCTGTTGAAACATGAATCAGCCAGGCGTCATTGCTTCTGGCGGCCTGTGCCAAATTCTCCACTCCTTTGACGTTCACATTCCAGCACTCTTCTTTGTGATCCTCGCAGCCGTCAACATCGGTGTAGGCAGCGGCGTTGACAATCAACTGCGGTTTAGTTTCGCGGATGACATTGCGAATTTTCACGCGATCAACGATATCGCACTCTGAGTATCGAAATTCCGCAAAATCGACAGCAGCTTTTCCCTCGCGACCAGCGCCCCAAACTTCAAACCGGTTGATGAATGATGCGACTAATTTCTGACCCAGCAGGCCGTTGGCGCCAAAAATCATCACTCGTTCTTTATGCAATTTAAGATTGGCCATGGAACATTCCTTATGCTCGCCAGATAGTCGACCGGTGAACCGAGTGTTCTGAGTCGTATTTGTGCAACAAGTTTAAAATCTCGCGGGCGCCCGAGCTGCCGATAAACGTGCAATTGATCGCCGCCACTTTGGAGGCAAATTTAGTCGCCTGCACCACATCGCCAGTGGCGAAGTATTTGACGATGTAACCGGCAGCGAACGCATCGCCACAGCCGATGATGTCCACCACATTCTTGACTGGAAAGGCCTTGATCCGCTCAACTCGCATTTGGCTGTTGTGCAAATCAAAGAGCAGCGATCCCTGCTCTGCCAGTGTGATGTGACACACCTGGGGTCCTATTTCCAAACACCCTTTGCCGAATTCAAGCAACCGCTCTCCGGAAGCCGCGATACCTAAACCGGCGAGGGTGCGGGCCTCCATTTCGTTGAGCTGTAAAACATCGGTGAGTTTGATCCAGTCCTGCCAATCGTCGGGCCGGCGGTAATAACGCCGCCCCACTTCGTTGATGCCCATGGCACGGGTGTGGAAGTCGAGATAGAGGAGGGCCGGCGATTGCTTTCGAAACTGTGCCAACGCCGACAAGTCCACGTCCACACCGGTGATGAGATTCACCAGCGCGGCGTCGGCGTCATTTACAGTTTCTAACTCAGAGAAAGTCAATGGCGGCATTGGCTCGGTGGTGATTTCGTAACGTTCTTGAGGAGCGGTGTACACCAACTTGACCTGCGTATGCTTTCGGGTGATTTTTTTGACGCCGTCGAGGCGTATATTTTTGTATTCGGACAACCGCTCGACCAGCAGATCATAAAAATCTTCGCCAACAAACGAGATGGGATAAATTTCTGTGCCGTCTGCCACCAGGTTGGCAAGAAACGATACGGTAAAAAAGATGCCGCCGATGCTTTCCTGCGGTTCGCCTTTAAAGGGAAAGATACGGTCGCGAATGAAGGTGCCGACGATGCCGATTTTCATGACGAAATCATTCTCAGCTTCCGGTCGTCGAATGCGTAGTAGCTGATTTTCTCGCCCTTAACTCTAATAACCTTGCATCTACTTTTTAGCGACATCAGCCTCAATCTCACTTGCCGTTCTGAACGTGTGCGCCATGACATCCACCTGCCGTAGAAAGGGTTCTTTCTCCCCACCGGGATACAGCACAGCCGCATCGAGCATATAAATTCGCCTCGAGGCCCCGTCATAAAAGGTGTAGTTACGAAACGGTCCGCCAATCACTTTCTCCTCGTTCTCCCACAGACCTTCGAGCTTTAGTGCGCTCCGCCCGAGAAAATCGGCGTTCTCCGTTTTCAGGTACTGCTTGTTGATGCGGTCATTTTCGTAGAACTTTGCCGTCAGCCGGTTCCGAGTAGCAACGGCCCACTCTTCATCAATCCTGGCGCTGTCGCCGTCATCAATCCAGTGCACGAATAACCATCTTTCCCGGCCCGGCAAGCTGCGGCGCAGCATCACCAAACGATCCTGCGGTCGCTCGATGTTGATGATGTAGTCATGCTGAACCCGCACCATCCAGCCAAATTTTTGCAGGAGCTGCTGCTCTATCTCAACCTGCTCCAACTTTCCGTACATTTCTTCAATGGTTTCGTCCATGAGTTTTTTCTCAAAGATATCGTACAGGTATTCTTTGTTTTCCAGGAGCTTTTCTTCCAGCTCAAGCAGGCTATTGCTGACCAGCACCACCAGCAGCTGGTTCTTGGCCCACTGATCCTGTTTGGGAAACACGAATGCGGTGCCCTGCGCCACCCGCGCCTTCACCTCCGAAGACAGTCCCACCCTCGTCACCACCCCACCTTCAGCGTGTAACGCTCCTGCCAAAATCAAATTCTTCTTTTTGGCATGTTCTCCCAAATTCTCCGGCGAAACCCAGATGAGCTCGAAAACATATTCCGGCTGGGGGGTGATGATCTCCTTTTGAAAAACCTCCCTGAGCGTCGGCGCCAGCATCGACCAGTCGGTAGAATCGGCAATGACGTAAATGTCGGTGCTGTCACCCAGGCTCTCGGATTTTCCGAGGCATCCCGTCAAAATGACCGAACCGATCAAAAGAATCGATAAACGAAATTTTTTAAATCGCCGCATTTTAGTTCACTCGCTTTTTCAGGTAGTAAAGAATGGCTGAGCCTTTGTTGCTGTCGAACGATGACACCGTCCACGATAAGCCGCCCAGCGTCAGCGCCCGTACCCATGGGAATGGAATGGGCAGGCTTTTGTTGCCAGTTCTTGCCGCAATGATTTGCTCGCTCATCAGGCAATTATAAAAAGTGTCGAATAACATCGGCTGGGACCGAAAAACCATGAGCCCGGACCTGGTGCTAGCGTTCGCCATTGTGTCCGGAACAAAATGGCTGAGGTGACGCGGCGCGTCGAGAGCGACCCAGTCGCTGCCATAAAAATGCGCGTCCCGGCTGGCAAGGTTTGGACAGGCGACCAGGATGACACCGTCCCCTTTGAGGATTTTCCGGGCTGTTTCAAGAGTTCGGACCGGATCGAATACATGCTCTAAAACGTGCCAGAAGGTGATGACATCAAACGGTTCATCAAAATTCGCTGCTGCCAATTCACGGGTGGCGATCTTTAGCCCGTACTTTTTGCCGGCAAACGCAGCCGCCCGCTCGTCCGTCTCCAGACCGGTAGCCTGCCAGCCATGTCGCTGCATTTCGCGGAGAAACTCACCGGTACCGCAGCCAACATCGAGGATTTTACCAGGCGGCTTAAGTTTAGCGATCTTGCGCCTTTTGCTACGAACATTCACGCTACGCGCAAGATTGTACACGCTATCCCACAAGCTGTGCCGCGGTTGGGCCGACAAAAATGGCTGATAACCGGGATGATGATAAAACTCGGCAATGCGCTCGGGCTGCGGGCGTGGATTCAAGTAGGCGAAGCCACACTCACTACACTTGACGATGTGATAGCGATTCCCTCCGCTGAGATGGAATCGATCCGGCGCGGCAAGCTCAATCTCGCAACGAATTTCCCCACATAAAGGACAGCAGGTATTTTCAAATTCCGTCAGCAAGCGTTAAGCATTGATTTTCAGATCCTGGTAGCGGCGAATCCCCCGGACGAAATAGGCCAGTAAAATACTGCCGCGGTACATCTTGCCAAAAATCCGGCGATCCGGAATTCTGCGGAGCGACTGCACAGCCCTTCTTTTCTCACGAATTTGCTTAGCATGGGCGGCAACGAAAACCAAAGCGGCGACGACCGCTTTCGCCCGCAGTCTGTCCAATTTCAATAGCGAATAAAATAAAGTCAAAATTTCAAAAAAGATACGAATCGGAAATATCCAAAGCAAATTTTTTAACTCATAATTTTTCAAAATCATGATGAGGTTATTGCGGTGATTCAGCAGAATCTTCTCGGGGGAGTCGGGCTGGAGGGTTGAACCGGCGTTATGGTAAACCCGCGCTGACGGCGCCGCCAGCACGCGGTAGCCGGCGAGATGAAATCGCCAGTTGAGGTCTATCTCCTCCATGTGGGCGAAGAAATCCTCGTCGAAGCTGCCCACCCGCTGCAGCGCCACTTTGCGAACGATGATGGCGGCGCCAGACGCCCAGAAAATATCGCCGCCTCCATCATACTGGCCGTCATCCCTCTCGCAGGTAAAAAAAATCCGGCCGCGGGCAAATGGATATCCAAAAATATCGATCTCGCCGCCGGCGGCGCCGGCGTAGTCGAACACGGCCCGGTTATGACCGGAAAGCAATTTAGGCTGGCAGGCCGCGATGCGATGATCCTGTTCGCAAAACTCTATGAGGTTGGTGAGCCAGTTGGGCTCGACTTCGGTGTCGTTGTTCAAGAAAAGCAAGTACTCGCCGTGCGCCGATGGCAGCCCGGAATTACAGCCGCCGGCATATCCGCGGTTTTCACGATTGCGGACCAACCGGATTTCCGGGTGAGCACGCCGGACCTCATCAGCGCTGCCATCCGTGGAGGCGTTGTCCACCACAATGATCTCTTTGTTGGCATACTCGGTTGTCGCCAACGAATCCAGGCAACGGCTCAGAATTTCTTTGCCATTGAAATGGGGAATGATGATGGAAACCAGGGGCAGAGCTTTTGCCCGAGCCGGGACATCGGATGCCGAAGCCAAAGTCAATTCGACCGGCGCTTAAGGCCTTTGGGTGGTATCGCCATCGCTCGGCGCTTTCTGGATACTCAGGCTATCGCTGATCTGCGACATTGCTTGAAGCCGGGAGAGCTCCGACTGCGCCTCACGGTCGGATGGATTGCGCTGTAGCCATTTTTCCAAAACTTCAGCCCCTTTTTTATATTGCTGGTTCCGGCCATAGAACGCCACCAGCCAGCCATAAGCCTGGGCGGTCTCCGGCGACTCGCTCATCACCGTCACCGCCAGAGATTCGGCCTTGGCATTGTCTTTCAAAAACTGCGAGTAGTATTCTGCCAGATAGAGCTTATCCACCGGTTGCAGAGCGTACAGCTTAGGAACCTGGTCAAGGCGGCGCCGCAATTCTTCGGGGCGTCCGGCATCGGCGTACATGCGACCGAACTGCACCGACAGTTGATAGTTGCGTAGAGGAACGACCTCTTCCGGCATCACTTCGTTCATCTTGTCCAAAACCGCCAGCGCTTTTTCATTGTCTCCCGGGCCCCAGGTCTGGTAATGATTCGTTAAACGCAAAAAAGCCGAGCGATAATTTTGCAGTAATCCCAGAATGTTGTCATTATAAAAAACGTCGGGATTGTCGAGGTTGCGGTACTGGAATTTCTCGAACAGGTTGACTTGCAGTTTCTGCGGCGAGATGAAATCCCGGGAGCCACCGTAGGGCATCACCCGAAACGCCAGGCCGTCCATACGCAGGAAGTTATCGAGTCCTTTAATATTGCGGCGGTTGTCAAGGTTTAGCATGTTTTCCGGCGACACCGTTACCGCAAAATAGATGGGCTTCTTGAATTTGTTGGCGGCGATGATGTGCAGCACCATGCGATCCTGCACCAAGATCACCGGGTGACCAGTGATGGTTTTTGTATTCGACAACTCAAAAGAGATCGCCGGATTGGCCGGCACCTCTTCGGCTTTGAGGGTGGCATTATCCTCGCCTTTTTGCAGGTGCTCCAGGACGGCCTGGCGCGGCACCTCGATGCGGAGGCGTTTGGGCTCCGGCCAGAGCATCGCTTGTAGCTGCTCGATTTCCCGGTCGGCAAAGGTGATCGGCACTTTCGGTTCTTCGTCTCGCAACTGTTTGATATACCAGTCGGTATTGAGCAAACTCAAATTCACTACCCGCACATCTTGGCGCACGCCATAGACATACTGCAAAAACCACAGCGGGAAAGTGTCGTTGTCGCCGTTGGTGAAAAGCACGGCATCGGGTTCGCAGGTTTGCAGGATATTGTAAGAGTAATCATAGGCCACTAAGTTGCCGGTGCGATCGTGTTCATCGTAATTGAAGGCAATCATTTTGTAGGGTACAGCGACGAACAATAAAACAATCGTCAAAGCCACCGCCAGCTTACGCAAGGCTATGCTGCGGGTGAAGCTGAGGTAAATGAGCTCCAGCACGGTACTGGCACCGATGCCGATCCACAGGGCGAACGCGAAGAACGATGCGACGTAGGCGTAATCGCGCTCACGCGGCTGGGGATCCTCCTGATTGAGGTAAACAGCAATGGCCACGCCGGTCATGACAAACAGTGCCAGGATGGAAATCGCGCGTTTCCAATCACGGGTGAAATGATAAAACATGCCGATCAATCCGACCAGGAAAGGCAGGCCCATCAAGCCGCGGGTCGAAATGGTTTCGACGATATAATTGTCGTCGCCGAGTGTGGTGCCCTTACCGATGAACTGCCAGCCCAGATAGCGAACGTACATTTTCTTGATCTGATATTCCCAGAGTGGCGCCCGGCGCTCAGTGAGCGGGATATCGCCGTACTGCTCGCGGTTGAGATAACTCACCAAACGCTCGGGAACATTGGGGTTGTTCTCATTAATGACGGGCTGCAAGCCGGAGCGAATGTAAATGGCGGTGTATGTAGAATAACCTACAACCATCAGCATGATGCTCATCAAGATCAAACTCAGAATACGTTGTTGGTTTTTGATGGCATAGTAGATGGCAACAAACAACACCATCACCAATCCTCCGAGCGCTACGAAGGAAAATTCCTTCAAGACCAGCGGAATGCCTTTGACAATACCCGGATAGATAGCCGCGAACGCCATTACCATGGCCAATACCGCCATGGCAATGGAAGTAAGATTGAATTCTTTTTTCTTGAAATAGATGATCAACCCAATCGTGAATAGTGCCAGCACATTCAAAAGATGTGCGCCGGTGGCCAAACCCATCAAATACACAATCAGCAAAATGATGCGAT
>DASWHH010000237.1:0-3923 GCA_036398295.1 bacterium | reverse complement strand
ATTTTCGCGTCAACCGCAAGGGCGAAAAGAACCAATTCTGTTCGTATGCCGGATGCCTGAGGATGAATCGTCAGGCTACGATGGGGAAGACGGATAAGCCGCCTAATCAACTGAATTCATTCGACTGGCACTGAGTAGGTGGAGGGATTAATCCCCGGCTTTCTGAGACGGTGGCTCAAAAGTGCAAGCTTAAGTTGACCCTCATGCGATGCATCGGAATGAGTCTCCGCACCAAGAAACTCTAAGAACTGTAAAATTCAGGCAAATCATTTTGAGAATCCTAATCGCAGATGATCACCCTATCTTTCGCCAGGGACTTTTGAAAGTCATCGAAGGGGTTGCCGACATTGAGGTGGTTGCGGAAACCGGTGATGGCGAAACCGCGTTGCATCTGATTAGAAGGCACCAACCCAATGTCGCGCTTTTGGATATTTCCATGCCCGGCAAGAGCGGGCTCGAAATCGCCAAAGAAATTCAGGTGCAAGAGTTACCAACAACGGTGATCATTTTGACGATGTTCAAAGAAGAAGAATATTTCAATGAAGCCCTGGACCTCGGCGTCAAGGGGTATGTCCTGAAGGACAACGCCGTCTCCGATATTCTCGAATGTTTGAAAACTGTATCGCAGGGCAAGTACTACGTCAGCCCGTTGATTTCGCAGTACCTTATTCATCGCACGCAACGGCAACGAGATTTTTATGTGCAAATTCCGGCACTGCAAACGCTCACCCCCATGGAGAGACGCGTGTTGAAACTAATCGCTGAAAACCGTACCAGCAAAGAGATCGCCGCGGCGCTGTTCATCAGTTTTCGCACGGTCCAGAATCATCGCAACAACATATGCAATAAGCTCAGTCTCAAAGGCCCGCACAAGCTCTTGCAGTTTGCCCTTGAGAACAAGGCGCTTCTGTAATTCCCGCCCGTTCCAATTTTCGGCGAGAAGATTTCACTGCAATTTGTGTTGAGAAATTCCGCCATACTCTAGAATTATGCCGTACTGAAGAGGATATTCGAAAGTCAGGGCTTTGGCTCTCGTCCAATAACATGACGTTGGTGATAGCAAAATTCAAAGGGGAGAGATTTGAATGGAAAACGCGCTTCAGCCCCTTTTGTTTCTGCTTGTGCTGCACGGAAGCATTCAATTGTCGCAGGCTGCGTCAAGCGGGAAAATTCCTTTCGTCCATCTCACCACGGAAAGGGGGCTTTCGCAGAACACCGTCCACGCGGTCTTCCAGGACAAAAGCGGCTTTATTTGGTTTGGCACGCAAGATGGCTTGAACCGCTTTGATGGCTATTCTTTTACAACTTTCGAACAAGACCCTCAGGATACGACCACGATTTCCGACAATTTCGTGAGAGCAATCGTCGAGGATCTTGCCGGTAATTTATGGATCGCTACGCAGGACGGACTGAATCGATTTGATCCCGACACGGAACGGTTCTCACATTACCAAAACGATCCCCGAAAAGCCAACTCGATAAGCGCCAACAATATCAACTCGTTGTGTTTGGATCGCACCGCTATCTTGTGGATCGCGACCCAGGGCGGCGGACTGAATCAGATGAATCCGACGACAGGGGAGGTTTCTCAAATTCGGCACGATCCCAGCGATTCCAAAAGCTTGCGGCATGACAATGTGATCTCCCTATTTGAAGACCAATCCGGAACGCTCTGGATTGGTACGGCCGCGGGCTTGCAAGCCGCGCCGCCGTCGCGTCGCGAATTCGTATTTCATGATCTCAAAGATGAGCAGGTTAAAGACGACGCTGCCAATGTAGTCGTTTTGATTTCTCAGGAAGCATCCGGGACGCTATGGTTTGCCACACAACTTGGGGGTGTGATTGCGTATAACCCGCGTCAGGGCTGGCGCAAACGCTACCATCACTCACCGGCTCCATTTCTTCACCAATGATGGCTCGGCATCGATGACGATATTACCCTTGGGCAATGTCGGCATTGGGACGGCCTTTCCCGCGACCAAACTTGACATCGCCGGAGACGCAACCTTTCTCGGGAGGCAGTTTTTCGGCCACGGCATCCGTCAAATACTAAATCTCTTTGGCGAGGGCTTCGGCATCGGTGTGCAGACCGCGAACCTGTATTTTCGGACGGGCGCCGGATTTGCGTGGCACATTGGGGGCGTTCATGCCGATGGAACCTACGATCCCGGCGGTGGAGCAACGCTGATGACATTGGATATTAACCGCGGATTAGACTTTGGTTCGCGGCTTGGACAGCTCCTCAGCCTCTGGGGCTCGAGCGGCAATCGGCAGTTCGGCATGGGCATTCAAGCCGAAACGCTCTACTTCCGTTGCGGCGCCGGCGCCGGCGATGGGTTCGCCTGGCACAAGGGCGGCGTTCACAGCGACGGCCACCGCGATCCCGGTGGGGCGCGGCATAGCGCTTATGACGATTGATGAGGAAAACGGGTTGGTCGTGAGCAACAAGACAACCCACGAGGGTCCTCACTATCACCGGCGGTGCCGACATCGCTGAACCTTTCGAAATCGCATCGAATGATGTTCGTAAGGGATCAGTGGTGGTCATCGATGAAGAGCATCCCGGCCAATTAAAAGTAAGCACTCAACCCTACGACACGCGGGTGGCTGGCGTCATCAGCGGCGCTAATGGGATCAATCCCGCCATTGCCCTTCATCAAGAAGGCTTAATCGAGGGTGGCGAGAACGTTGCGCTCAGCGGCCGAGTTTATGTGTGGGCCGACGCCAACCCCGCCTCCATCAAACCCGGCGATCTGCTCACGACCTCATCCACGCCGGGTCACGCGATGAAGGCAACGGAAAGAGAGCTTTCGCATGGCGATGAAAGCAAAATTCGACAAATCGGCCCTATTGCTGGCGGTGAGTCTTTTCTGGAATTCAGCCCTGCCCGCGCTTGCGCAAAATAGCCAGATTCTCTGGTCTGCATTCACTGTAGGTTTTGGCGCAGCGACCTCGGGCAACACGGCGGTGACCTCAGCCGTGGGACAGCCACTGGCTGGCACGAGCACCGACGGCAGCAGCGCCGTTACCGGTGGCCTTCTCGCCAATCCAGTCGTTTCCGGTCCGGTCACAGCCGTTGACGACGCTCCAGCCGACATCCCACTGCCATCAACTTTCGAACTCGAGCAAAACTATCCCAATCCTTTCAACCCTGCCACCGCTATCCGCTTTTCATTGCCCCATGCCACGCATGTGACGCTTGAGGTGTTCAACGTTCTCGGTCAGAAGGTTGCCGGGCTGGTCAGCGAAAGGCGGGCCGCCGGTAACCATGTCGCGTTCTTCGATGCTACGGGATTGCCCAGTGGTATCTACGTTTATCGCCTAACAGCCGGCCAATTGGTGCTCACCAAAAAAATGCTGTTCATCCAATAGTCTTAACTCCTCCAGGTTCGTCGGGAACTGCGAGCTTGTTCCCGACGTACTCTTGTTATCAAAAACTGCCAGCTCCGCAGCCAGTCAGCTGCTCCGTTGATCCGGAGCGTCTGGCTTTAGTATGCCAGTTTATTTCGGCATTTACGATATTTTGAGTCTAAATAGAATCTGGAGTTGTGCGGACTAGTTCTAAAGCAGTCAGGGAGCCCCACCAATGCCAAATATTGCCAGAGGGCACTGAATTGACATCAGTATGGGTCTGGCATAGATGACATTGCTCTTGCACGCAATCGGTGAGAGTGTGTGGCACTGTTATTGCCAGTGAAACACACTGACAACTCGATTGTGGTAGCTAAGCGGCATGTGCTTACCTTTTGGTAATTTTTTGCATGGTGAGCGATTACGCAATAGTAAGCAATCACGTTAGGTAAAGTCACGGCGTTGCCCGGGTCGTTCAAAAATCAGGCGAAGGCTGTCCGGGAGTCAGACGCCGCCAACGAGTTATCACTAGAGTATGTTTCCCGAAAACAAGCGCACCACGAGGCGTTTTC
>DASWHH010000236.1:0-1570 GCA_036398295.1 bacterium | reverse complement strand
ATATTCCTTGGCTTTGTTGAAAGCATCTAGCGCCTTTTTTGAGGCGCACGCGGCGGATAGCAATAACAGTAAAACCAGAAGCGAGTGTCTCGTGACGGATGTCATTGTGAAAAATTTAGAAGCGATTAGTCAATAGTAAATCGTAAATAGCGAATGGTCAATGGCGAACGGCGAATTGTAAATTGTCGGTTGTTAACGGTGAATCTTTTCACTGTTCACTTTTTCGCCCTTCGCTTTTCACTCAACGCTCAACGAACCACCGGCACCTGGGATTCGATGACTTGAATTTCCCCGTTTCGAAAGCGTCCAAAAATCGCCAGTTGCTGGATTGCGGATTTTGCTTCTGACGGCAAATGGCGAATCCATGTCAAGTCGGATCGCGCGGACACCATTTTTACCACCCGCGCGCCGATTTTTTCCATCACCGATTCTAAGAAACCCTTGGGCTGAGGGTAAACCACCCATTGAGTCGCGGCATCTTCACTGAGACCGGCCTTTTGCTTGGCTATCGCCAGCGCCACATCCAAACCTCCGAGGGAATCCACCAGGCCGTATTCCAGGGCGCGCTTGCCAGTCCACACCCGGCCCCTGGCGATGCGATCAATCTCGTCCCAGGTTTTACCCCGTCCCTCGGCGACTTTTTTTACAAAGGTGTGATAGATATCGGCAGTCTGCTTTTTGAACACATTCCACTCTTCGTCGGTCATGGGGCGTTTGTCGGTGAGGATGTCAGCGTATGGGTTGGTCTTCACGGTTGCCCAGTTGATGCCGAGCTTGTCGTATGTTTCCGAAAGGTCAAAAATTGTTCCCACCACGCCAATGGAGCCGGTGATGGTGGTGGGCTGGGCCACGATGGCATCGCTGCCCATGGAAATCCAGTAGCCGCCGGAGGCTGCCACATCGGACATGGAAACGATCACCGGTTTTTCTTTTTTCACTTTTTCAATTTCGGCCCAAATGACATCAGAGGCGAGGGCGCTGCCGCCGGGACTATCCACCCGCAACACCACGGCTTTGACGGCGGTGTTCTTACGGGCGGTTTGTAGCAGGTCGGCAATCTCGTCCGATCCCATGTTGCGGCCCAAAAACGGACCGACGCCGCCGTCTCCGGAAACGATGGTTCCCACGCCATAAATCAGCGCAATCTTACTGCCTTGCCCCAGCCCCACTTCTTCTGCTGGAACTTTGGCGTAGCGCTGAACTGTGAGGGTGCCCAGGGTGCGGCTTCTGCTATTGGTTGCCTCGGCGCCATATACTCTTTGTTTAATCAAATCCACCACTGCAGTTTCGTATTCCAGTTCATCTACCAGTTTTTCTGCCAGCGCCTCTTCGGAATCGTACACCCCGCGGTTCAACAGCGACTCAAACGCCGCGCGCTCGAGACCGCGGCGCTCGCATACCACCTCCACAAATTCGTTGTAGATGTCCCGTAGCAGGGCGTCGGTGGCTTCGCGGTGAGCGTCGCTCATCGATTCGCGTTTCAGAATATCGCCGGCACTCTTGTATTCGCCAATGTTTTCCACCTGCGGTTCCATTCCCAACTTGTTGAACATACGCTTCAGGAATGGCA
>DASWHH010000235.1:0-3327 GCA_036398295.1 bacterium | reverse complement strand
CACCCTTGTTGGTGAATTCCGTCGCCTCATTGCGCTGGAGATTGGCGAGCTGGCGATCTTCATAAATATAGCGGAAGCCCGTTCGACCTTCGCTCTGCGTTAGATACTCGAGGGTGATCCAACCATACCACCAGCGGCCGCGCCGTTTTTCTAAGCGCAACTCGATGCCACGGATATCGGCGTAGCTGGTGTTGGCGAAAGTAGAAATATCATTTTCATTATCCAGCGACACGATGTTCTGCTCCGACAACTGATCCGAGACGTCTTTATAATAACCGGTCAAGTGCACAAGAAAATTATCTCCGACACCCTGCTCTAAACCGACCTCGTAGGCGATAGTTCTTGGCCAGTCGGCGCGAATGTTGGGAATATCACCGCCGCGACCGGAACCGTTCGGCCGCGTCAGAAACAATTGATCGATGACCGGCGGTTGCAGAAAATGGCCATAGTTGAAGAAAATCTTGCTCGTGGTTGTCACCGGGTGTGAAATTCCGACCCGCGGGCTGACGTACAGCTTCGAGCCACTCTCGGATATGTTCAGGTTGCTGAAGCTGTTGTTGTTGGCTCTAAAATTCTCGATCGTGTACGGATTGTTTTCAAAAATGAATTGCGGATCGAGATTGAAGGGACTGTTGCCGGTCTTAAAATAATCCATCCGCACCCCAACGTTGGCGATCATGCCCTCAAACTCGAGCTTGTCCTGCAGGTAGGCCGCCAGTTTGATCGGCTGCTCATCGTAGTACCACCAGAGCCACGGTGCTTCGGCAACCGGTGTTGTGGTTTCACCATGGTTGATTTCGCGGCGTTCGTTGAAGTCGGTGTAGTCAAAAGAAATTCCCATCTTGACTTCATTGTGCTTATTCATTTGCGAAACCAGATCACCCGTGATGCTAAAGCCCCAATATTTCGAGTGATCCTGTCCACGGCCGCCGCCCGACATGAAATCGCGGCCGAGGATGTCGTATTTCTCAGTGATGCCGCCGCCCAGGGAGCTGCCGACATATCCGAACGGTTGCTCATCCAAACGGATGTTATCGCCGATAAATTTGATGGCGGTGGTGTCGCGCAACCCGATGGGCTCCTGGGTAGTGTTGAACTTGGTGAACTCAACGCGCAGGTCGTAGAACGTTTTCTGGCCCAGAACATGGTTCAGACTGATTCCGCCGCGATATTGCTTGCTCTCTATGGGGTTGAAATTGGCGTCGTTCCAGATAAAGCGGCGCTCGGTAAAAACGTTCTGGGCGAATTCTGAGCCCTCGCGCGTGCCGGTGATCATGCCGACGGTGTCATCGTAAATAGAACCGCTGACGCCGCGAGTGAGAATGAAGGTATTGTTTAAGGAAACCTTCATACTAGAGGTGACTTGCCTGGTTAGTTTAAAAAGGGTCGTGCTGGCGATGGAATTCTCACGGCTCATCGGATACACGAGCTGCAGGTTCTCGTAACGTTGGGACAACAAAAATGTCGCCGAGGTGAACGGCATACGACCGCTGATGGACATGTCGCCGATGTAGTCAGGTTGGTTGGCGTACTCGCGGTTGCGATGCTGCCACTTCCAGATTTCCAGCGCCTGCTGCGGCGTGAAATCATTGCTGGGATCGGTATCGGCGAGAAACTGCCGGGAGACTTCATTCCAGCCCACAAACGTGAAAGGATACGCACCCGCACTTACCATCTCGTCGGTGACGCCGGTGAACGCATCAGCGCCGGCATGGACCTGCCAGAAAGGACCCTCGATGCTGTAAGGACTCGATCCAAAATGCTTGCGGGCTGGCGGGCTGACGCGGCCATCGAAGTTGATAGAGTATCTGTCGAGACTGCCCTCTTTCGTGATGACGTTTACCAAGCCTGAGCGAATTTCGCCGTACTCGGCGTTGAAGCCGCCCGTCAGCAACTCGATCTCCTGAATCGCCGTCAAACTGATGTTGGTATTGGCTTGCTGGTTGCGCTCGTTGCGCGTGGAGAGGCCGTCTATGACGATATCGGTCTCGTTGAGCTGACCGCCGCGCACGATTAACCCCGAACCTTCCGACGACGCAATCAGACTGACGCCCACCTCGGACGCGAGAATTTCTTCTAGGTTGTCGAGCGGGCGGCTTTCAATTGCTGCAGCCGTCACAATTCGCTGGCTCGAAGAAACGTCGAGTTGGACGACCGGTCGCTCCGCTTGAATGACCACCATCTCGCCTTCAACCGCCTGCGTCGAAAGGGCGAAGTCAACGGTGGTAGTCTGATTGATGCTGACCTGGATATTCTCTTGTATCACCGGGGCATATCCGATCACTGATGCCTTGACTCTGTAGATACCCGGCGGTACATTCAAAATCACAAAATATCCCTCCGCATCCGCCGCCGCGCCTAATGACGTTCCTTCGATTTGGATATTGGCGCCAGACAGCACTTCGTTGCTGCCCTTTTCAATGACACGGCCGGCAATTTTGCCCGTTTTCGCAGCCCAGACATCCGCCGCGAAAAAAGCCATCACCAGCAGCATCAACAAGAAAATGGAACCACGTTTCATTGTACTCCTCCTGAACTTTAAGTTCTGGACCTCCTCATTTCCCAAGCTTCAAGCGAGTAACGGAAAACGAAAACAACAATTGCTCACTATCACCTCCCTCTTTCTATTCGTTTTATCAAATGACTTTTTTGGGGAAAATCCCGGAAATCTACTGCGCCTCCTGCTGCCAGTTCGGATTGTTGAATTCATCTTTGTGAGTCGAATGGACCAGGCTATACTTGCCATCGCGGCGACGGTCCACAAAGACAAATTCGACTTTGCCGTCCAGGGCATAGGTCCAAACCTCCACCGGTTTGGTGAACTCCAATTTTGAAAATTCTCGTACCACTTCTAACGGCGGACCGTAGGTGATGTAAACTCGCCCCATGTCTGAGTTGATGCCGCCGGAAAATTCCTTTTCACAAAAAGCGAATCGCCGAAAATATTCAATCATGAACTCGTTCTCCGCAGTCTCGGGAACCGGATCGCGAGAACGCCAGAACTCCAACAGGAATTGTTGTTTGCCACGCGGCGCAAGCTGCCGAAACAACCTCTTCTCTCCCTCGGTCGCGATGTACTTAATTTGATCAAAATATTTCTTAACGTCGGCCGCAGTCATCGACAAAAGCAGCTCATCGGATTCGTTTTGAGATTCGAACCCGAAATAACGTTCGGCATTGCAAAAGTCATTTGTGGTCAAATCGGTAGCGTGCAACTGCACCTTATAGATGCCGGTTTTGAATCCAGCCAGCGGGATCATTTCCACCCGTGCGCTGTTGACGCCGCGGCTTGGCAAACGCGGTCGGCTCTCCGAAATCAAGATCTCG
>DASWHH010000234.1:0-2994 GCA_036398295.1 bacterium | reverse complement strand
ATCCGTTATGGCCTGCAATCCGGGGGTTATGTGAAGTTATCTGTGTCTAACCTGCGGGGCCAGAAAGTGGTTACTCTGGTGAATGGACCAAAGTCGGTTGGAGAGTATTCCATAACCTGGAATGGCAGAAATGCCTATGGCGAGGAAGTGCCCACTGGAATTTACCTTTGCTCCCTTGAAGTAGGCGATAAACAATTATCCCGCAAACTGCTCTTGATCAAATGAGTAGTTGAATTTTGCGGGCTTCAAATCTCACGGTTTGACCACTTTTATCTTATAAATTCTGCCTGAATTCTCCTCATCAAAGGCAATATACCGGCCATCTGGTGACCAGGCGGGATTCATCTCCAATTTATCTGGCGTGCCGGTCAGATTAGTCCTGCCGGTGCCGTTGACTCTGATAACGTAGATATCCGAGGAGAGCATGCGATGGCCGTCATCAGTTGGAGTCACATAAGTTATCCATTCACCATCCGGTGACCAGTCCGGTCTTTCGCCGCGGCCGAGATCGACAAGATTGCTGCCGTCAGTGTTAACCACATACAGGTTTCCGCCCAAGACTTCAAAAGCAATTCTCTTTGCATCTGGTGAGAGGATAGAATTCAGATAATTTCCCGGTACGGGTTTTATTCTGGTGCGTTCTTTGATCTCACTATCGGCTAACACCAATTCTCCGCCGCTACTATAAAAAATGGGCTTTTCAGAGGCGGATGCCGCTGCGCTCTGCTGTGCGTTCTTCCCGGATTTTATTAGCACCAATCCATTTTTCGTGTAAACATAAACCATGCTGTTATCCGGCGTCCATTTTGGCGGAGTCAAAAGTCCCGATTTGTATTCTTTCAAAATCCTACTCGTGTTGGTTTCGATATTGAAGACCTTTATCATGTTCACTTTTCGGCCATTTCGGTAAAGGCTGGTGCGTGCAACTATCTCCTGCGAATCCGTCGACCAGGCAAAATCGAAGCCCGCGCCGGCATCACTGGAAACGGCTCGCAAATTTTCGCCATCGGGACTCATCACCCAGATGCCACGATAGTTTTGCCCCGCCGCCGCAATCTTTTGCCCGTCCGGTGACCAAACCGGTTGTGAGAGATGTTGCCCCGGTGGAGTCAATGCCACAGGTTCTCCCTTTGCTTGCCAGCTTTCCTGCGTCAGTGCAAGAGAAATCCCTGCCATCAAGAAGACCGACATAATGGATCTTAGCATCATTTCATCCTTTACTTCAAGAGTATCATTCTTTTGTTTTCCGTATGGCTACCAACAGTCAATTGATAAACATAGAGACCACTGCTCACCGTTTCCCCTAAGCTGTTTTTGCCATCCCAGGTCACGCGGTAAAAGCCGGTTAGCTGTTCAGCGTCAATGAGCGTTCGAATGTGTTGCCCCTGCAGGTTAAAGATTCTCAAAGACACTTGTTGACGAGCCTCGTTTGATTCTGGTATGCGATAGCGAATCATGGTTTCCGGATTGAATGGGTTTGGATAGTTCTGCTCCAAAGCAAAATCGGCAGGCTCTTTTGTCTCAGCGTATCCTGATTCAATGGACACCGGTGATTGGGGAATGCTCACGACAAAGTCGTCGAAGAACAGTTGTCCCTTGTTCTGTCCGGTCAAGTTCAGCTGCAAGCCAGCCAGCTCAATTTCCTGCCCGTCCAGCTTCCCGTTGCCGTTGATTCCGGGGGTGACTGGCGAGTCTCTCAGGTTGAACCGCAACAATCGCCAGCCCGACCAGCTAATGATCGTCCATGGCAACGCTTCCTCGCCGTCGATGTCTTGAAGAAACATGCGGATTTCGTTGAGACTGTGATCGCCGTAAACATAAATTCCAAATTCAGTGTTGTCGCCAGCGGGAATCAATGTTGCAGCCAGACGATCGATTTGCAGAAATCCACCGGCGCCGGAAAATTGATACTTAAGCTCGGCGGCACCTGTTCCGGAAATGAACCGTTCCTGGGTTGTTGCGAAACGTGTGCTGTCCGGGATCGTGCCATGCGTAAAAGGTGAATCGTCGGGATCGGCCCAGGGGAACATATTTTCGAAATCATCCAGAAATTCAATTTGCACGGGTCGGGCCTGGGAATTGAAATCCCAGTTGAAGTTTTTCGCAAGTTGTTCACCATTTGGGAGCCGGATGTCTCTGGCGAGGGTGACAAAGTATTGCTTATCCGTCTGCAGCGGCGCTTTTGGGATAAAAGTGACGCTGTGCGAAACCGGGACATAGTCAATTTGTAAAGCGATGCGCGTCCCATCATTCTCAGACAATCGCACGCTATTTTCGTTGAGTGAAGCCGGTTCCAGCTCCTGATTAAACATGACCCGGAGAACATCCCGCAAAAAAATGGCCGTGTCTTTTCTAACCGGGAAAAAGTCGAGTACAACCGGTTTGGTGGGGTCTAAATCGCCCGTGGTGAAATCTAAGAAGAAATCATCACCGCCGGTGCCGTCGGCGTTGCCATCCAGCGCGCGGCCGCTGGTATCCACAGCCGATCCTTTGACGCCGACCGTGTAGCCGGTGCTAAATTCAAAACTGATATCCGGTTCAAACAGCACGACAGTGTTGTCGTTGCTCCATATGAAGTGCCCGCGAACAGCCGGTCCAATGACGAATGCGCTTTCTACGCTTTGTCGATTCATGGGACGGCTGAATCGTACGCCGATCGCCTCGTAGACATCATAATCAGCGGTTTCGCTCACCGGCAAAGTGTCGGTAATAGTCGGCGGTAAAGCAGAAATGAGAGCGAAATCGGAGAAACTGAAATCGTGGGCTTTCACCGCGATGGACTGCGCGCCGATTTCGAGATTATTTGCCGACACGATGACCTGGTAAGTGCCCGGCTCGAGATCATGAAACACGTAGAGACCATTGTTGTTGAAATCCGTGGTGTACCTGATGCCCCCTGGCTGCAATAAAACTTGCGCGCCATTGAGGGGCTGGCCGCCTGGCTGGCGCGTGATGATGCCGGCCAGCGCTCCCGTCGTCAATTGTCCGGCGTGG
>DASWHH010000233.1:0-4368 GCA_036398295.1 bacterium | reverse complement strand
AGGCCTTGCGCATTGAAGATGGGAACGCCAGCCGCGTTGGTGACGGCCTTAAGCGGCGAGGTGGCCTCCGGGCTCGCCACTTTTCGCACGCCCCAGCCCGAGTCAAGCAAGTTCGCGACATTCAAGATGTCAAAGCTCAATTGGAACGTATGCTTTTGATCGCCGGAGTTCAGCGAAAAATCTTGAAGGATTCGCAAATCGATGTTGCTGTACCAGGGATTGATGAGGCCGAACCGTTCCGCAATTTCTCCGCGATGTGAGTTGAGGTAATCGTCCTGTTGGATGAACGCCTCGAACGCCTGAGCCTGTTGTGCCGCGGTGCGACCGCCGGGAATATCGTCAAAAAGGATCTCGCCGGCATTGGCGGCATTGTTGGGAATGTAGATCAGATCATTGGAATAGCCATCGCCGTTAACGTCGCCCGCATAGAGCACCGAAAAGCGATTGCCGCCATTCAGGAAGGCATTACCCTCCGCAACTTCTAAAAACAACCCAAAACTGGTTGCCCATTTGTCTGACCACTGACGCCGATAATTCGCGCCACCGACGATGCGGTGCCGCTGGCCAAATTCGGCATAGCTCAATTCCGGCTTATTCGGATCGCCTTGCACCGGGTTTTCCTGGAATAGCACGGACGCAATCTCGGTGGTTTTGTGTTTATTCCTGGCGTCGGTGTAACTATAGGCTAGAGTGGTGAACATTCCGAAATCAAATGTCTTTCGCAGTTGCGCTGTAAGATTTAAGTTCCAACCGGCGCTGGTGTTGTCGATAACGTAAACGCCTTCACCGGAGCCCGGGAAGAAGGAGTTCAGCTCGTTGTTGCCGACGCCGCCAAAAAATGGCCGGCCACCCGTTAGAAAGCGCACCGGTTCAGCCAGGTCGGCGTTCCTCATGAAAATGGCGTTGATGTCTTTGCCATAGAGGAATTCCAGTGTACCTAACAAATTCCACGGCAGTTTTTGATCAATTGCCACGTTGGTGTTCCAAACCTGCGGCCATTTGAAATCGGGGTCCATCGCGTTCAAGTCGAATGACTGTTGCAGAATGGCGTCATCGCTGGTTCGGTGTGAATCGGGCACCTGGTTGAGGGGGATGCCGGGGAAGAGATTTGGGTTGTTGCCGGGGTTGGAGATAACATTGCCAACCCAGACAAATGGCACCCGTCCGGTAAAAATTCCGGTGCCGCCGCGCAATTGCGTCGAACGGTTGCCTTTTGCGTCCCAGTTAAACCCGACTCGGGGCGAAAACAGGGGACTGGAGCCTGGGAGGTCGCTTTGATCTAAGGTCTCGGCGTTGTCGTTTTCGTCCAGCAGAGTGAGTCCTCTTGAAAACGGGTTTTCCACCGAGTCGGTAAAGTACATCGGGAAATCAAGCCGCAATCCATAGGTTAAATTGAAACGTTCCGACACCAGAAACTCATCCTGGGCATAGAGCGAAAATTGCCCGACGTCGATGTTTTCTCCTTTGAACGGACCGGTGCCGACCATTTGATTAAACGGGATTGGGCCACCCGGTCGGTTGGGATCGGTGGCGTCCAAAAATTCTTGCACCGAGGGGAAGGTACTGCCGTTTGGTATGCCATCACCCTCAAAATCCACCGTATATGGCAGGAAAAATACTCCGTGCCGAAAAATATTGAAGGAATTGAAAAACGAGAAGACTTCAAAGTTGGTTCCGAAAGTAAAAACGTGTTTCCCGCTGAACAGGCTGAAATTGTCGGTGAACTGAAACACATCTTGATCCAGGATGTTGTGGATCGAAAAAGGTTCATGGCCAACGGTGGTGAAGGTCACGCCATTTTCAGCAATGTCAATTGTGGGAAAAGCTGCACTAAACGGGTTTCGAAAATCGCGAAAGCGGTTGTAGCTGAAAAAGAATCGATTGGCAAACTTGCTTCCCCGACTGTTCACCTCAAGTGCGAACGAGTGCAATTCGTTGTTGATCTGGTATCCGGAATTCTGGAAAGGCAGGCTGTTCTCGTTGGGTCCGCGGCCCGAACCATTTGGACTGAGTACAAAGGGGTGTGGCGGCAGGTCGCGACTGGCGTCTAAGAAATTATAGCGGAAGGTCAGGTTATTGTTATCATTGATATTCCAGTCCAGCTTCAGCAGCAGCTTGTCGTTATTGGTTTCATGGACAAATCCATCGAACGCGCCAGTGTTGTAGCCATAGACGTTCATCATGCGCTGGCTGATCTGGGTCATGAGATCCTGGCTAACCCGTGATTCCCCGAAATCAACATTTCCACCCCGGTTCGCGACAAAATTGGTTCCGGGGTTATCCGTACGTTCGAGTTCCCCATTCACAAAGAAAAAGAGTTTGTTGCGCATAAGGGGACCGCTTAAGGTAAACCCCGATTGGTTGAACGACAAATCCGGGTTGGCAATGACTTTATTGCCGCTGACTTTGTTGCCCAGCAGGCTTTCATTCCTGAGGAAACTGTAGGCTGACATGCGGAATTGATTGGTGCCGCTCTTGGTTACGGTGTTGACGCTGGCGCCGGTGAAACCGCTTTGGCGCACATCAAAGGGCGCAACCGAAACCTGCACCTGCTCCACCGCATCGTAGGGTACCGGTTCGGCGTTGGTCTGGCCGCCGGGCGCCGGATCGTCGAGACCAAAGGGGTTGTTGAAATAGGAACCGTCCACCGAGATGTTATTGAACAGCCAGTTGCGTCCGGCGAAACTGTAGTTGCCGTCGGCGCGCGGATCCAATCGAATCAAATCGCGGGTGCTGCGCTTAATTGACGGGAGTTGTTGGACCTCTTCGCTGTTAATGAAGGTCGCGGCGCCGGTGCGATTGGCGTTCAGCACTTCATCCTGTTCCGCCGTCACTTCAATAGCCTCCATCGCGATCGCCTCTTCCACCAGCCGAAAATCCAGCCGCAGGTTCTGGCCCAGATTGAGGAAGATGTTTTCTTCCTTAAGAGTTTTGTAGCCGATGAAGGTCACGGTAACGCTGTAGGGTCCGCCAATTTTCATGTTGGGGATGTTGAAAACGCCGCCGGTGCGAACAGCCGTTCCGTACTGGGTGCCACTGGGTTCGTGTACCGCCACCACGTTGGCGCCGGGCAACGCTTCGCCTTTGGAATCACTAACCAAACCGCTCATGGCACCCGTAGTCACGCCTTGCGCCAGCAATGAGTTGGCGATCAAAAAGCTAAACATGAAAAGCAGGCACCACATGAACCACATGGCCGGTTGAGATTGAACCGCTCTGTGCATACGCTCCCTCCTTTTTGAAATAATTTAACTTAACCCCGGTGTGAGTTCAGGAATGATTGGCATTAATCTAATAGAAGAATGTAGAATGTCAAGAGAATTTAGAATGGAAATGAAAAACGCAGACAAGATGCAAATTTTGAAATCTGCACTCTGCAATTTATATTTGTAGTACGTGAGTTATGGCCGCAATGCCAATCCTGCGTTGGGAGGTAAGGCGCGATAAATGGCTTTGGCGTCGTCACGGGGCAGTTCCAATTCGATCCACATGCGATGGCGGGGGAGCTGCAATTGTGCGAGACTGTACAGGGTTTCTCCGGCGCCGCCAATGCTGCGACGGAAATTGTACCATGCTTTACTGAAGATTCCACCAAAGGAGGGCCGCTGCACCTGTTCTACGTAAACAGTCAGCTGGCGATCGAAATGCCAGGTAAAATGGACATCGCGATTTTCAACTTCTAATTCCTCACCGGCCGACTCGCTGGCTTCGATGGTATCTTTCGGTGCTTCTTTGATCCGAATGGGCGCCTTCGGCAGCGTGGCCAACTCTTGCTGCAAAATGAAACCGTTCAGTAACCACGGCTGCAGACGCCCCAAAGACTGTAATCGTTTGATGGCCCTGCTCAGATCGACTCGATGAATTTTTGTGCGATGCACCGACACCCCGCGAATGTCCAGCGATACCACGCTGTCGCGCAAATCTATCGATAATTGCACGGCGTTGGTTTTAGCCAGCCGGTGTCGTGCCTGCCAGTATGCCTCCTCGGCTTTCAGCGCGGCGATTCCTGCTGGCAGTTCAGGGGGAATCGCCGCGGCCTTTTTAAAATCCGTTTCAGCCGCACTGGTGTTGGCACTCACCTTTTCCGCAGTGTCGTCGAAAGGTGGGTAGGCGGCGGGAAGCAAAACCGTCAAAACCAGGACGGCGATAGTGGGCAGCGTCACTGCCAAAAGAAAAATAATGCGGGTTGGGCGATGCTGCCACACCGTCGCGAAGAATGGACGAATGCTTTTAGCCCAGCTGACGGTCATGATTGGCCACAAATGTTGAGTTTTTCTTGCCGCAAGTTAATGAGCTTAATAGATGAAAACCTTTGAGCCCAGTTGTAGATTGTGGTAGACAATTCGTAAGTCCTCGTCATCGAGACGC
>DASWHH010000232.1:0-9104 GCA_036398295.1 bacterium | reverse complement strand
CTCGATGGCGGGCTGGCAGCCTATAATGGCGGTGAATATCGCGCGGCCAAATGGCTGAAGAGCGGCAGAAACAACAAAATGCTTGCCAGTGAAACGCGCGGCTATGTGCCGGCCATTTTGAAATTGTATGATAATTTTCGAAATTGATGCCGATATTATAAAAAAAGAGTTACGATGCAAATTATTCAAAATGTCCTCTCGGAACAAGAATTTCAGAACGAGCTGATCAAACGGTTCTTTCACCCGAAGAGCTATTTTTTCCGCTGCATCAATCACGAATTGGAGAGTTTGCTCGATGGTAAATCCAACTCCAATAGCGATGCTTACCTGATTTTCGGTTCACTGCTGGATAAACTGGTCGCCTCTGAAAACAAAATCGAGTTTTTACAAACCATAGCGCGAATCGATGGGTTTGAGGACTATCTGCGCCTACTCAACGAAGGCGTGCAGCAGCTCCGTGATTCCGAGCTGGACTGTGAGCGCATGAAAATAAAGATTGAAGGTCTGGCGCAGCAGCTCTTTCAAAGCGCCATGTTGGCGTTGAGCGCCGCCAACACAAAAGCGAAAGTTAAGAATTTGCTGGGACTCGAGAGCGTGGACATGCCTCTCGATTTCAACCTTGATGAGGTTGCGGCAAAAGAAAATTTAGAGCCGCCTCTCAACTCGCAGGCAGAGGCTGAACCACTAACCCTGGATGAATTGCCAGGATTAATGGAAGAAGAAACGGATTTTCTTCTAAATCTCGATGCCGGCAGGGATGCCGACAGTGAAGGTGGATGCGAGTCTGAATTTCCCGACAGGGGCGGCTCTGATAATTTTTGTGACTCCCGACCGGCCACTCCAAGTTACATCACCAGCGAACCCGCCAGCGTGATCGCAGTGTTTGAGAAGCAATTGCGGACCCAGCTTGACGAATGGCACCAGCTGCTGACAGGTGACGTAGTTCAGGTGGCCACGTGGCAGAGTGTTGAAAAAATTTTAGACGACATCGCTGCAATTTCTATGATTTACGGATTCGAGGCGTTCGAGCAACTGGCGATGAAAAGCCGTAAAGTCATCCCGGTCGTATTGGCCAATATCGACGAGTTTTCTGAGGCGGCGCAGAAATTGATGTTTGAGGTTCGAGAGGATCTGGTTTTCCTTCTGGCAAGTGAAATCGATCACGTGGATGAGAAGGTGGTGAAGCAGCTTTCCGAAAAGCTGCTTGATCCCGAAAAAACCCTTCGTGAAATGAAGGCTAAAGCCGGCAAGCGCGAGAACGGTTCGAATGGCTCGGGCGGAGAGGGTGCTGGCGATACTACCGAAGCGGAGCCGGTTTCGACAGAAATGAGCGATTTTATGTTGCCCGGTGAAGACGACGATGAGCTGATGCTGTTGATCAAGGAAATCAGCGACTCCGAAAGAGAGCGCAAAAACGGCGGGGAAAACCGGGGTGAGAAGAACGGCGAGTTTGGTCTTTTCAAGCAGCAGGCTGAGCCCCATTTCGATACCATCGGGCATGCACTGGATACCCTGCGCCTGCAACCGGCAAGCAGCCGCGCGCTGGAAGATTTGCAGACTGCTTCCAAATCTTTATTGGGACTCAGTCTGAAGTTCAATCTGCTGCCGTTAAGCTATTACCCGGCGTCAGTCGAAAGCCTGGTGCGCAACATCCGCGTGAACAATGCGCCACTCTCAGAAAACGAGCGCTTTTTGATCGAAGATCTTTATAAGAATGTTTTTAGCTTGAGTCGAATGGAAGAAATTCACGCGCGCGAAAGTCAAGAGATCCTGAATCTGATTCAAGACCTGAATTCGGCGATGCAAATGCGCACGCACGATTATAAACAACACCCCGACGGCTTTATATTACCCGATTCGGGCATCATCGCTTCCGCGTAATATGTCACGAAGTTTTTAATTGATAGGACGACCATGGCGAACCGCAACGCTGACACTGACAAGATACTGGAAGAAGTTCTAAGATCACACAAGACCAAAATTCGAATTATTGGAACCGGCGGCGCCGGCAACAATACCGTCACGCGCCTGCTTGAAGTTGGGATAAAGGGCGTCGACGTTATCGCGGTCAACACCGATGCCCAGGATTTGCTATTTGCGCATGCCGACTCTAAAGTACTGATTGGTAAGACTCACACCAATGGCCTCGGTGCCGGCAGTGATCCCCAGAAAGGTGAGGAAGCTGCCAAAGAGAACGTCAAGGAAATCGAAGAGGCGCTGGAAAGCAGCGACATGGTTTTCGTCACCTGTGGTCTAGGCGGCGGAACCGGTACGGGTTCGGCGCCGATCATCGCAGACGTGGCACGTAGAATGGGCGCGTTAACCATCGGCGTCGTCACGCTCCCGTTCGAGGATGAAGGAGTGGTGCGTTGGGAAAACGCCCGCCAGGGCCTCGAGCAACTCCAGGAAAAAGTTGATACGGTGATCGTCGTCCAGAACGATCGTCTGCTGGATTTGGTGCCGGACATGCCCCTGAATTCCGCCTTCAAAGTAGCGGATGAAATTCTGGTGAACGCGGTAAAAGGCATCACCGAACTGGTTACGGAAAAGGGTTTGGTCAACCTCGATTTTGCGGACGTGCGCACTATCATGCAAAATGGCGGATTGGCAATGATCGGCATCGGTGAATGCGAGTCAGAAAAAGGCGCCGCCGAAGCCGCTGAGAAAGCGCTGCAAAATCCGTTGCTGGACGTGGATATTAACGGCGCCAAAAGCGCCTTGATCAACATTACGGGCGGTAAAGAGATGTCTTTGAAATCGGCCAAGACCATCATGAAAATCATTGCCGAACGCTTGGATCCCGCCGCGCGCATTATCTGGGGCGCGCGTCTCGATGACACCATGGGCCAGTCTATCCGCGTAATGGTGATTGTTACCTGCCTGAAAGCCGTCCGCCGGACCGCTTCGGAAGTGGAGACGGCCATCAAAAAAAGTCGCAACGGCAACAGTAACCTAGAGAACCCCAAAACCTCGAAGGCTGCACCAGATAGTCCGCTGTCGTCGAAAAAAGCCGCACCGCCGGCGCCACCAAGAAAGAACAGAGTTTTTTCAGAGATATTTTTGGATGAATCTCGCGCCGATTTGATGGTTTTGGAAGAAGCGGTGAAAGGCCTCGCGGTCGGACATCGCGCGATTAACGAAAAGTTTCTGCGCGAGATCAAGAACGCGTGTGCATCGATTTACAATACTGCGGAGCTATTCGCTTTCGATCGCATCTCAGAGTTTTCCGAATTGGTGGCTGAGGTGACGGATCGCGCCATCAAAGGCGAATTTGATTTGTCGGAAACCCTGCTCGATTTATACCACGATTTGCCACTGATTTTCAGTGGCATGATTGCTGACGACGAGCCCGCCTATGAACTGGCTGAGGTGATCAAGCAGAAATTCGTCAACGTTCAGCAGTTGTTGAAAATGCCGCCCACCGTGCCCAATAGCGACATCGGCAACGGCGATCCTCAAAATGGCGACGCCGCCGATGCTCAACCTAAGGCGAATACGCTGAAAAAGAGTGACGCCGGCTTCTCGGATATCAAGGAAGCTGTCGATTTTGTCGAGAAGCTATTCTAGTTCCAGGTTCAGATAAATGAACAGCCCTGCGCAGCAAAACCGCGATACTTTGGAACTGCCTGTCCATCCCCATTTCAGGCTGCCGTTGCAGGCTTCTTTGGAGAGTTTTTACCTTCAGCAGGTTTGCACGAATCTCAAGAAGATCGAGAAGGCCATTGCAAGATGGCGGCGCGCTGGCAATGACGTCCGTGCCCTTAAAAGAATGAAAGATTCATCTCTCGCTATTTTCGACTTTGCGATGGTGCATGGCTACGATGGGGTGGAGAACATGGCGTTGAAATTACAGCAAACCGTCGATTTCCTGATACAAGCACGCGAGCGCTACAACTCGACGATTGCGGCGAAGCTGAAATCCGCAGTACTGGCCATCCGGCAGGTGGTGGAGATGGAGGCGGAAAATGAACGGCAAATGACGATCGAGAACGTTAGTCGCTGCGTTGAAGCTACCCACGAAGAGGTGCAAAGCCGCACCGAACAGCTGGCCGAGAGCTTCGAGCCGATTGTCAAGGTTTCGCGATCGCAGCCACATGCCAGCCCATCAGAACATTCCCCCTGGTTCGATATCTCTGAACATGATACGTTAATTCGTTTGACCGAAGAACTGGATTTGCCCGATCCTGAAACGGCCTTATAGACGCCGCAGATTCAAAAAACCCCACCGCATTCTCCGTCACCCCATCCGACTTGCTTACGAAAAATAGTTTGCTTATTTGGGCGATTTTCATTAAGATTTCGCAAAAAAAAATCTCCCATTAACGGAGTTGGTATGGCCGAGAAAATCATAGCTGATGCCCTGACCTTTGACGATGTGTTGTTGATTCCAGCTTATTCCGAGATATTGCCGAAGGATACCGACACGCGGACCTGGTTAACCAAGAACATTCAAATCAATGTGCCGCTGGTTTCGGCTGCCATGGACACGGTTACGCAGGCCGAGCTGGCGATTGCCCTGGCGCGCGAGGGTGGGATCGGCATTATCCACAAAAATATGTCCATTCAATTGCAGGCGGAGGAAGTGGATCGCGTCAAGCGCTCGGAAAGCGGGATGATCAGTAATCCCATTACGCTGACCGCCGATGCCAGGATCGAGGATGCGTTATCGTTAATGCGACGATATAGGATTTCTGGAATCCCAATCGTAGATGGGCACAAGCTCATCGGCATTTTAACCAATCGCGATTTGCGCTTCGAGGTTGCCACGGATTTGCCTATACGCGACGTGATGACCAGCGAGAATTTGATCACCGCGCCCGAAGGAACCACGCTCGAACAGGCGGAAAAAATTCTACAGAAGCATCGTATTGAGAAGCTGCCTGTGGTTGACAAGGCGGGGAATCTGCAAGGATTGATTACCGTTAAAGACATTCAAAAAAAGCGCACGTTCCCGCTGGCGTCCAAAGATCAAAATGGGCGACTGCGGGTTGGTGGTGCCGTAGGCGTTACCAATGACACCATCGAGAGGACCCGGGCGCTACTTGCCGCGCACGCGGATGTCATCGTGGTGGATACGGCCCACGGTCACTCGAAGGCAGTGATTAATATGGTTCGTTTGATAAAAGAAGAATTCCCGGACGTGGACCTCATCGCCGGCAATGTGGCGACCGCCGATGGAGCGGGGGCGCTGGTTGCAGCCGGGGCGGATGCTGTGAAAGTGGGGATGGGGCCTGGAACCATTTGCACCACGCGTGTGATTGCGGGAATTGGCATGCCACAAATCAGCGCCGTGATGAGCTGCGCCGCTGTGTGCCAAAATCACGGGGTGCCGGTCATTTCCGATGGCGGCATCAAACAGACGGGCGATATCGCCAAGGCTATTGCCGCCGGCGCTCATTCCGTGATGATTGGGAGCATGTTTGCGGGCACCGACGAGAGCCCGGGCGAAAAAGTCTACATGGGCGGCCGGATTTTCAAATTTTATCGCGGCATGGGCTCCATTTCCGCGATGAGAGAAGGCAGTGGTGATCGCTATTTCCAGGGTGGAGAAATTGAGTCGAAAAAGCTGGTGCCTGAAGGCATCGAAGGCCGGGTGCCGTATCGCGGAAGGCTAGCCGAAGTAGTCTATCAGATGGTTGGCGGTTTACGAGCCGCCATGGGGTATTGCGGAACAAAGACGATAGAGGAGTTAAGGCAGAACAGTCAATTTGTTAGGATTAGCACCGCAGGTCTGATGGAGAGCCACCCTCACGATGTTACGATCACTCAGGAAGCCCCCAATTACAAAATATAAAAAGAAACCGGGTTCGCTCTCGCAACCGGGCTTAGGGGGAGTTACCGGCTTTGATTTGCTTACCCGGTTTCATACTTTCGCGGCGGCTTTTTGCTAAACTGGCCCTATGCGATTGACAAACAAGGTCAACCGCGATTTTTGATTTGAAGCTTTGTTCTTATGAATAATACGTTTCGATGCCAGCTTATCTAAGATTGAAACCGCCTGCACCAACTCCTTCTGAGCGCTCTCCTTGTCTTTGCAGCTCAGTACCTTTTTGACTGCTGTGCGCATGAGCGATCTATAGTGTTTGTTATGAACCCTCTGCGCTTTGCTTTTGCGTGCTCGTTTGACTGCTGAACTTGCCATTATGGTAGGTTTCTTTCCCTTTTTTAATTTTTTTGATGGTCGAATATACAAAATTAGATCTATCAATGTCAACAAAAAAATCATTTGAAGCTGAGCTATTAACTTTATTATACGATAACTTACGTTCGCCTGGATGACAAACTTTCTCTTGACTTTTAGGGACATTTATCTTATTATTACAGGACTTTAAATTGACTTCTGGCCAGGTTGTTGTATGAGTACTTTTCGGAATTTTTAGGAGGAGATATGAAAATAAAAGAGAGGATGATGGGGGATGTGGCTGTACTCGACGTTAGCGGAAAAATTATGGGCGGTCCCCCAGATTCTCAGGAATTCAAAGACACGATTTATAAGTACCTGGAGAAGGGTATTACGAAAGTAGTTGTAAACCTGGCAGACGTCAAAAGAATGAATAGTTCCGGTTTGGGCATCCTCATTCAGGGTTTGACTTCTTTGCGCAACAAAAACGGCAACATGAAGCTGGCCGGCATCAATGACGCCATGGAGGGCATTCTTGTTATGACCAAGCTCAATACTATTTTCGAAATCTTTTCAACAGCCGAGGGTGCAGCCCAAAGCTTCTGATTTTGTTGTTTATAGCGCGATCGGCTACCCGTGGTGTTGCCCCAGGCCGCACTGACGATAAGTTCTGCTAATCAAGAACCTGGACCATTTCTGTGTATTGTTGAATAGCGAAACCCATCTTTTCCTATCCATGCAACAGAAGAGCCTATTTCACGAATTCAAAACCAATGCGACTAAATTTGAAAACAAAACCGCTATTCTGTTTGGCAATCATCCCATAAGCTACCGCCGGTTGCTGGACGCGATTGAGCGACTTGCCAGCGCACTTTCAGGAATGGCTGCGTCCCCCGGTGACCGTTTTGCCATTTTGCTCCCCAACCTACCACAGTTTGTTATCAGCTCCTTTGCTCTAAACAAGGTGGGCTTGACCATCGTCCCAATCGATCCGGCCACGGAACCGGCGACCTTCGAACACATCCTTAGAACCTGCCAGATTAGAGGTGTGATCGCGCTCGATCGCTTGTTTGAGCCGTTTAGGTCGCTCGATTCCCTCGCGGGAGTAACAACAAAGATAATCTTAGGCGACACGGTCTTTCCGAACGCCCACAATCTAACGAAGCTGATTGCGAATTCCGAACCTTTGGAAAGCGAATGTTCCTATCCCAACAACTGGGTGTCCGCGATATTTCAAACAGCGGGAACTGCAGGGCAGCCCAAACTGGTAGCACTAGATGACCCGACGCTGCTTTGTCAGGCAGAGGCGGCGCGCCGGGCGTTCGCTCTTGAACCGCGGCATGTGATTTTCTGCCTCGCTCCATTTTCAAATTCCTGCGCTAGCCTGGCGTCGATGATAACACCGTTGATTTCGGGTAGCACGGTCGTTTTGTTTCCCAAGGTGGAGTTGACCGAGGTCATCACTGCGCTCCAGCCTCATGAGGATGCGCTTTTGATGGCGCCGAACTTGATTTTGGAGCAGTGCCTGCAAAAGCGGGGCGAATGGCCTGCCGTTCCAAAATTTGAAGCGGCGGTGTGCCTCGGAACCCCGATGAGTGCCAGTCGTCGCTTCGAGTTTCAAGAGAAATTCGGCGCGCCGGTTATTCAGGGGTATGGCTTGACGGAAGCCGGTCCCTTTGTAAGCGTTTATGATCCTCGCATCAATCAGAAGAATGAATCTGCCGGTTTCCCAAATTTTGGTTTTCAAATCCGAATTGTCGATGCGAAAAACCGAGACCTTGAAACTGGCTCTGTCGGCGAAATCTTGATTCAAAGCGCCGCCGTTGCGAAGGGATATTTGGAAGCGGATCAGTCCCATCAGCATTTCATTGATAGCTGGCTCCGCACCAGCGATCTTGGCAAAATTGACGAGCTCGGCAATCTCTATGTGGTGGGCCGCAAGCAGGATTTGATTCTAAAGGGTGGGTTTGAGATTTACCCCGATGAGATTAAGGCCTTATTGAAACAGCACCCGAAGGTTAGAGATTGTACAATCGTTGGAGTTCGTGATGAGATTCTCGGTCAAGAGATAAAGGCGCTGGTCGTGCCGACCAACGGGAATCATCTCACCAAAGAAGAACTGGCCGCATTTTGTCATGAACGCCTGGCAGCATACAAATGTCCCAAGGTTATCGAAATTGTGAATTCTTTGATAGAAAAGCCTGCCGCGGGTGCTCCTCATATGCCAAGTGCAAGTGAGCCCGTACCTGCTCTGACAGATCCGAACGTTGTTTCCTAATCATCTGGAATGAATGGGAGGTCAATGTGAAAGAATTTTTGCCCCTACACATCCGTAACTGTGCCATAATCGGTCATGCCACTGTCGGCAAGACTACGCTTTCCGAAGCCATGCTCTTTACCGCCAATGAAGTCAACCGCCTGGGGAGGGTTGAAGACGGATCTACCACCTCAGACTATAACGCGGATGAAATTTCACGGAAGATCTCCATCAGCTCCTCTATGCTGCATTGCGCCTGGAAGAGCTGTAAATTGAACATCCTAGACGCGCCAGGTTACCCCGATTTTATCGGCGAGGTGATTAGCTCGCTGCGGGTTGCGGAGTTGGGGATCGTCGTAATGAATTCCGTGGCCGGGGTCGAAGTTGGAACGGAAAGTGTCTGGCGCATTGCACAGGGGTACCAGGATGCGCGGATCCTTTTTGTCAACCGTCTGGACAAAGAACACGCTGATTTTAGGAGGTGTTTGGAGTCGGCGCAATCCCGGTTTGGCAAGGGCGTGATGCCCATTCAGATTCCGGTAAATGCCGGTGAAAATTTTGACAGTTTCGTCGACCTTATGAGAATGGTTTTGGTGAAATACGAAAAAGATGGATCGGGAAAACACTCCACCGCAAACATCCCCCCGGAATTACAGTCGCAGGCACAGGAAGCGCACGACAAATTGGTCGAGCTGGCGGCCGAAAGTGAGGATTCACTCATCGAAA
>DASWHH010000231.1:0-4396 GCA_036398295.1 bacterium | reverse complement strand
GTCGCATCGGCAAAAAACTTCGTGGTATTTTCGGCCGATAAGTTTATCCGGCTGCGTCTGACACAAATTGGCGAAACTTCTGTTCGCCATGGTGATTTCATGCTTCTGATTGATCTGAAAAATGATATCGGTGATGCCATCAAACGTATTCTGCAGCTTGCGCTTGCTGTTCAAAATGAGCGTCTGAAATTTGCTTTCCAATCTGTGCTGCTCAATGCTTTTTTGAACAACTTCCGGCAGTAAGGCAAGATAGTCATTGCCATTGACGACAACATCAGCGGCGCCGTTATTGACCGTTTTTATCGAAACGCTGCCGTTGGCATTTCCGGCCAGTACGACGATGGGGGCGTCGTGTCCGCTTTTTTTTAACTGCGCAACCAGTTGAGCGGCGTCCCTGGACGGCAGTTGTTGATCCAAGACCACCGCTTCATACTTTTTTTTCAGAAGGGTGTCAACTGATGCCTCCCCGGCGCGGACGGTATCAACTTTAAAAGTCGGATTGAATTTGCGAAGTCTGTTTTCAACCTGCTCAGCGTGTTTGCGATCGTTCTCAATCAGCAAAACTTTCACGGGAACCCTCCATGGACTCTTGCGCCAATTATTGAACCTGCAAGGAAATGAATGTAATTCTCTTTTAGTTGAGTTGTTCGGGTAATGTGAAGTAAACCGTAACGCCCTGGTTTAGCCGTGAGTCCAGCCAAATTTCGCCGCCGTGACCTTCGACAATGCGTTTGACGATGGTCAGGCCTAAACCCGATCCACCCACATTCTTCCTATCTTCTAATCGGCAAAAAGGGCGGAATACTTTATCGCGATCTTTGAGCCGTATCCCCAGACCGTTATCTTTGACGTAAAACTTGTGAAACAACTCGCCAGCGAGGTAACCCACTTCAATATGGGTATCTCGATTAGGATGGGAGTATTTGCAGGCATTGGAAATCAGGTTGGTGAAGACCTGCAGCAGCGACTGGGGGTCGCCATAAATTTTGGGAAGCCCGGGCTGAACGATGAGAGTAACCCGAGAAAGCCCGTCGATGACACCGACAAGCTCAGAAGCCGAGGCGACAATATCCCGGGTTTCGATCCACTTGAAGTCTTTTTCGTTGACGGAAACCTTAGCCAGTTTGGAGATATCCGCCAGCAGCTCATCTAAGCGGTCCAAGCTAGTGAGGATACGATCCCAATAACCGGCGTCATCATCGTTAAGAAGTGCTCTTAATTTCTCGGAAAGAAGCTTAGTATATCCTTGCAGGGAAACGAGCGGGTTACGAAGCTCGTGGACAATAGTGTGCAGGTAAAGATTTAATTCGTCGTCCTTGTTGAGGGTTGTTTTCTTCATTCAGCGCCCATGGCCCGGGCAGTCGCTCCTGGGTAAAGTAAACGAAATGGTCGTTCCCGCTCCAGGTTGGGACCTCATCCGAACAACTCCTCCATGTTGTTCGACTATGCGCTTTACAATTGCCAGCCCCAACCCGGTGCCTTCGATTTCGTTGGGGGCGGCGCCTCTCTCAAATGGCAGAAAGACTTTTTCGAGAAACGTCTGCGGAACGCCCATGCCGTTATCTTTGACCCAAAAAACATGATACGCCGGCTTCTCTTCCCAGCCGATTTCGATCAGCGGCTGTCGAGCAGCGCCGCGGTATTTTATGGCGTTATCGATCAGATTACTAAAGACGGCGCCCAGATTCTCCCGCTCGCCCATGACAATGGGAAGATTGTCGGCAACCTGAACTGCCATCTGCAGAGCTTTGATCTGATAATTGAATTCCAGCAATGCGTTTTCGACAACCTCCCGCAGTGATACCTCTTGACAGGCGCGCGACCGATCTGCGAGCCGAGAAAATCCGATGATATCGCGCACCATTTTTTCCAATCGCGTCGCGTTCCTTTCGATTCTTTCCAAAAACGACCGGAGTTCACCCTGGCCTAACTCGGTCAGGTTTTCGGAGATCAGTTTCGTGAACCCGAGAATCGAGACAATCGGCGATTTCAGGTTATGGGAAACGAGCATAAACAAATTCGCCAGCTCATCAGTTCGCATCAGCCCGTTTTTGATGTTCCATTTTGCTTTATCAAACAGGCATGCCAGCCAACGACTGGAATTCGGCAATTCCTGTAACACGATCCCCACCCGCTTTTCTGCGCCATCACGGACGAGCATGACCGTGTCAAGCCATTCGGAATTTCCGGCAGCTGTCTTTGAAGATGACAGCCAGTCGTTGAGCTCAGCCCGTTCGCTCGACAGCATAAAATCGCTCAAGCGCGCTTCGTGATCGAGGTCATCGGCGGCAGCACCAGTTAAATTAAGAAATGCCAGATTGACTTCTCGGAGAATTCCGCCGCCTGTGAGAATTGCCGCAGGTATGATCCAATTTTGAAAGGCTAATTCGTGGAGGGCAGGTTTTACAAAATCAGAGTTTTTCCTTGTTGCGGAAATCATCGTCTTAAACGGCCCGGGTAACACTCAGAAAAAACGACTACCTGTAGACTTGAATCAACGCAAACTAACTCAACAGCACCGTAAAATCAAGAAGAAAATCGATGTTTGCAGCTATTTAATAAATGTGTCTGGATGCTTCGTTATCCCGTGAACGCCCGGAAGGTTGGCCGAAAAATCCCAAATCGGATCGACTCCGCGCACCATGAAGAGCAGTCGCTTCATCCCGGGCGTAGTCGAAGGATGATGAGTTGCGGCTAGAGACTTTCCGGCCAGACCGCTAGCACATGTAGGCGGCACGCCGGTTTGCGGTCTTAGTCGTTGAACAGGTAAGAAACCTCTTCGAGAATTCGAGGGATGTATTCTTTCATGTTGCCTTCAATCATGATGCCGGCGGCATAGGGGTGACCGCCGCCGCCGTATTTCTGGGCGATGCCATTGATGACGTAATTGCCGCGGGAGCGCAGACTGACTTTGAATTTACCTTCGTCCATTTCGATAAACATAATGCTCACTTCCACGCCGTTGATGACCCGCGGGTAATCCGAAAAACCCTCGGTGTCATAGGTGTTGGCGCCTTTTTCCACCAACACCTCCTTGGTAATGTCGAACCAGGCCACCCGCCCTTTATCCTCCAGCTTCAAATGATTGAGTGCGTGGGCGAATAATCGGATCTTGCTAAGGGGCTGGTGTTCATAGACATTCTGGTAAATTCGTTGCGGGCTGATCCCAATCTCTACCAGCTCGCCGCAAATCCGAAACGAACGAATATTGGTGTTGGAAAAGCGAAACGAGCCGGTATCGGTGATGATGCTGGTGTAAAGAGCTTCCGCGATCCGGCGGGTGATTTTCGCGCCGGCAAATTTCAGCAAATCATAAACGATCTCGCCGGTGGCGCAGGCACTGGTATCAACCAGCTTAATATCGACGAACTTGTCCTGGGGAGGATGATGATCGATGCAAATTTTCGGTACCGCTGCCCCACGGGCATCTTCTCCCAATTCCCGAAGGCGTTTCCAATCGCTGATGTCCAGAATCATGATATAATCAGCGCTGAGCAAAATTTCACGGTGCAAATCGCGATTGTACACCATCATCAATTTATCAGGATCGATAAACCGGTAGTTGGCCGGCACCGGACTACTGTTGAATATATGCACATCCTTCCCCAGGTCAGTCAACCACGCCGCCAGGGCCGCTTCACAACCGAGGCCATCACCATCCGGGTTGACATGCGTCGTCAACACGAATTTGCGACCAGCGGTGATGCAGTCTCTTACTTTTGCGAGCAAAGTCTTATCCATTCTTCATCCATGTCATAATTCGATATTGGTCTTGCCAAAACCGATGTTACCTAATTCGTCCTTCGCCTTGATCACCAGTGGCTGGCTCCCCTTTAGGCTTTTGTCGATGCTGATCTCAAATCTTTCGAGCTTCGAATCGCAAATGCCGTCGACCGGATAAAGCAATTTCCATTCGTCCACATTCAACCCGTATTCAACGGTACTCACTAATGAGCGTTCATCCTCGACAGTAAAAGTGATCTTGGCCGCTTTTTCGCCCTTAATAACATTGACGTCGGAAACCTTTGGACCGCTGTTGTCCACCTTAAATGGCTGGCTGACTTTCTCAGAATTTAGCGCCAGAGCCGGTGGGTTGGAGAGACCGTCTTTGGCGATAATTTTAACCACATAATCGCCATCGGGCATCAGCTCGCTGTCCCATGAATACACGCTGCCGCGGAAATCTTTCACCAGTATTTTCCAGGTCGGATGATCCGGGCTGGCGTAAAAAATATCGAAGGATAGATTGTCGCTGTTGTCATCGCGACTTTTCCAGCTCAGCGAACGATAGCCTTTTTGAAAACTCTTGCGACCGGCAAACTGACTCGCAGAAGATTGACTCGGAGCCGCGCCATTTCCGAGGTGAGAATCGGAGGCCGCGTTGTTGCTGGCATCA
>DASWHH010000230.1:0-2852 GCA_036398295.1 bacterium | reverse complement strand
CGCCAAAGCGGATCGGCTCAGCCGACACCCTTCGACTTCGCTCAGGGTGAAGGTAAGGACTCTTTGGACAGCCCCGGATGGACTTTTGTCTTTTACGCTTGCGTTAATCCTTATTTTTGCTATCTTTTTTGAGGCGGACTGTGATGGGAGGAAGGGATGCGACAAGACGAGCGAAGGAAAGAGCTTGGCAAGATGCTCTTGGATGTGGCGAAGTATCTCGCTACCGTTGGTTTTATTGGAAGTGTTCTAGCGGACAACTTGACAGCAGGGAGAGGATTACTTTTTGGAGCGGTGGTTCTATTTTTGATATTGATTGCTTTTTTTGTAATTCCCCCGAAAAAAGGACAATAAAAATGGACGGTGTTTACTTCATATTGATAGCATTAGTGATAGCTGCAATATTCGGACTGATAATCTCATACCGTGAGGATCACCCAAGAAAATCCTCTTCGGATAAATAGCCTTTGAATCATGCTGCCAAAGTCTCTCACAAATCTTTTCGTTTTACTCACATTTCTGACATTCGAAATCTCTAATACCAGCGCTACCGATTTGTACCAACGCGGCATCGCCCAGCGCGACAGCGGCAACTGGCAGGCGGCCCTCGATACCTGGTGGACCGCAATGGACACCACCCGGACGCAAATCAAACCCGATCCCCGTATTGGCTGCGCGTTTATCGAGCTCACTACCCAAAAACAAGCCACTGACTATTACGACAAAGCTAACGACATGTATTTCTGGGGCATCTCCTGTGATGTAAGTTCATTCAAAGATGAATTGCGCGACGAAATCGATCGCATATCGCCGCTGCTGCGCGAGGAAATTTATGAAGTTTGGCCGAAGCTACTGAAGGACGCCGATCCGGCGTTGACAAAAAACCTTCGGGGATTCTGGGTCAGCAAAGATCCCATACCCTCAACAACGATTAATGAGAGGCTGATCGAACACTGGGAGCGCATAGCCCACGTAAGAGAAAAATACAAAAATGAGAATACCACGGTCTACGGCTGCGATGATCGCGGTTTGGTGTTTGTGAAATTCGGCGCCCCCGACCAGAGCTATCGCAGCAATTTCGGGTCGGATCAGCTTGAAATCATGCGCTGGATCGATGACTTCATGCTACGCCAGGAGGTTCAGCGCTTCAACAACAATCCGGACTTCGAAATCTGGATATATAAAACCCTCAAAAAGAACGAATCCACCATTTTCATTTTCGGAAAAAAGGATGGCTTTGCCAAGTACGGCCTGCGCAGCGGAGTCGAGGAGTTGATCCCGGAGCGCGCCTTTCGCCGCAGTAGTACTCAAACCCTGCAAGGCATTTTGCCGGGCGCCATGCTGCAACTGATGTACTACAGTCAGTTGGTGCTGGTCGATCCTTTTTACCTCGAGCGCTATCGTGAGCTCGAGGCGTTATGGGCCAACGCTCGCGCCGGCGGTAAGTTGAGCCCCGATTATGAAGTGGTGAAGAGTCTCGTCAGTCATTTTCAGAATGTCGACAAGGCAACCGTGGAGTTTGAATATATGCCTACGGATCGCACCGATGCCCTCGAGGGACTCGAGCCGTTAGACATGAAATACTATTCATTTCGCTATCTCGACAGGTTGCGGCACTCCCGCCTCTGCCTGATGGCGGTTTCCACCACCCAGTCTTATGAGGACATCGCATTCACCTCATTTTTTGCCGAAGAAAAATCGTCCAAATTCAAATACCGGCATATTCTTCTCTCATACGATGAAAACTGGAATATCAAAGAAAGACTGGTGGATTACTCCGCTTTGAAAAACTTCAACACCTCCCTTTTCAATATCACCCAGGGCCAGCTCCCGGGTCACTACACCCTTGTTTCTGAAAAGGTCTTACTTGATGTTCGAAAGTCCGATCTGGAGTTGGCGGATATTCCCGACACCGCCAAGGTCATCGGCCTTGGCACGGCTTTCTTAGGTGAAATTTCGCCCTTATCGCCAGACTCGACGCAGTTCGAAATGAGCGACCTGCTGATTGGCGTTGAAACCACCAACTCGGTCGAGAAAGAGCTTAATTATCCGTTTCCCGTCATTCCCAGGCGCACCTTCAAGAGGCTGCCAACTTTGAGTGTCTATTTGGAAATATACTTTTTGATAAATCAACCCACCCTAAATTTGCTTTGCGAGATCAAACGCTTCAAAGCCAAGGGCAAGAGCGATAAGCTCGAAGAAACCACCGCGAAGATGTTCACCTTCGATACCACCGATCGTAGCATGAAGCGCACCCTCGAAATTGATATCAAGAAACTTATCCCCGGAGATTACGAACTCCTGCTCAAGGTAACCAACAAAGGCACGAAGAACACCCAGACCCGCAAAGCCTACTTCCAGATTTCCAATTGATTTCTTTAAAAATTTTCTTGCTTTGAGTTAATTCCGCCTCAATTGCTTCCGATTTATTTAATGACTTGTTGTCTAAGATTAGGAAGCATGAGATGGAAAAAAGACTACGTTTGGTGTGGGCGATGATCGTTTTAGGATGTCTAATTTTAGGTGATTCTGTACGTGCTCAGTCGCCGGGTTTGTCCGATGAACTTCAGACTTATTTGTACTCTACTAGTCAGAAATCACACCAGTCAGCCCCGGGAAGTCGCGATTGGCTCTACACCGGCCTGGAAATTAATTACATTGTGCTCAACGCCGCTGATCTGATCACTACTTTTTACGGTCTCGATAAAGGGGCACGCGAAGGCAATCCGGTGGCGCGGTTGGTTATTCACAACCGGCCGGTAGCGGTCATGTTTAAGGGCGGAATGACGGCGGGCGTTTTATGGGGCCTGGCGCACGTCAAAAGGCAAAATAGGCCGGCCGCCTACATCACCCTG
>DASWHH010000229.1:0-2840 GCA_036398295.1 bacterium | reverse complement strand
GCGGGTGCGTTTTCTCGGCAAAGACTTCTGGGACAGCGTGATTCAAACTAATCTCGGCGGCACCTTTTTGTGCACCAAATATATCGTGCCCTTCATGGAGGAGCGCCGCTCCGGCAATATCGTCAACTTGTGGGGCGGCGGCCGCGCGGAAAATCACGGCGCCGCTGCCTATGTCGTCAGCAAAGACGCCATTCGCACTTTCACCCGCTTCGTTGCCGAGGAGGAGCGCGAGTGGAACGTCTGCGTTGTCGCCTTTAGCCCAAAACAGGCCATCGCCACGGAGGACGCGCCGGAAGAGGCGCGCAAACGCTTGCCGGGGCCCGAATCTTTGGGCAACGGCTTCGTCCTTGCTGCTCAAGCTGGAATGGAGTTGACCGGCAAAACCGTGGAGCATCAAAACGGCAAGCTTGTGGCGGTGGACTAATTGTTTTTAAACTCGTTGGCGTATCGCTTAGTCGTTGAAGATTGTAAGTCACGGAACCATTGGTTATAAAGGCAAAAGAGCACTCGGAGAATCATGAGCCATGGCAAAAGATACATTATTTAGTGAACCAAGAGGCGAGGTCCGCGATTTCGATTTCGGCAAGGACACCGCGGTGGTGTTCGACGACATGCTTAATCGATCCGTTCCCTATTATAGCGAAATGCAACGGATGATTGGGGAAATTTCGACGGACTACGCCGTCGATGGGACGCAAATCTACGATCTGGGCTGCGCGACTTGCAATGCGTTTTTTGAATTGGACCGGGCGCTCCCGAAGAACGTAAAGTTCATCGGGGTGGATTTTTCCAAAGAGATGCTCGACCAAGCGCGCGAGAAAATCGCCCAGCAAGGCATGAAGCGAGATCATGAACTTATCTGCGCCGACCTCAATGATGAAATAGAGATAAAAAACGCGTCAGTTGTCATTATGAACCTCACGCTGCAATTCATCCGGCCGGTGCGCCGCCATCTGGTGATGAACAATATCGCCCGAGGGATGGTGCCGGGTGGCTGTTTGCTGGTGGTCGAAAAAGTTTTGAGCAAAGACTCAAAGGTTAACCGGTCTTTCATCAAGTATTATTACGATTTCAAACAGCGCAACGGCTATAGCGAGATGGAGATTGCCCAGAAACGCGAAGCCCTTGAAAATGTTTTGATTCCGTACCGGCTCGAAGAAAACTACGAACTGTTTGTGAGCAGCGGATTTTCGTTCTGCGACGTTTTTTTCAAGTGGTATAACTTCTGCGGCATCATCGCCGTAAAATAAACTCCGCGGTTAGGTTTCCTGGGATTCTAACTTTTCAATTGGTGAACAAAACCACTTCAACAAAATTTATCGCGCCAAGCAACCAACGAAACAAATCCGAAATCCGAATATCGAAATCCGAAACAAACTCCGAGAGAAGTAAATCTCAAATTGGGAAAATCCAAAACACCGAATCCGAAGGAAGCTTGTTTGGAATTTGACTTATTTTGGTCATTTGAAATTGTTTCGAATTTCGGATTTCGTGCTTCGAATTTTTTGCTCTTGGCGTCTTTGCGCCTTTGCGCGAGTCATCTTTTCCGATTCGGTAATGTAAAAACAACGCAAATTTCAAATATGTTTGGCTAGAATTTCGGCACGAAACGCAAAAGGACGGGACTCGATTGCATTCGTGGAATATCGCCATCGGCAATTTCTTTTTCCGCTACCGCAACGCCCTTTTCCCGCTGATATTTGCCATCGGGGCCTTGACCCTCCGCCCCCAAATCATGTTCGACAGCTTGGTTGTGGATCGAATCCTCGTGGTCACGGGTATGGTGTTGGCCCTGCTCGGCCAAGCCGTCCGGCTCATCACCATCGGTTTTGAATATATTCATCGCGGCGGCAAAGACGGGCAGGTCTACGCCGGACGACTGGTTCGGGGCGGAGTGTACGGCGTCACGAGAAACCCGATGTACGTCGGCAACGGCTTGATAGCCGTCGGTATGACGATGCATTTCGGGTCGCCGCTCGGTTACGTCGTATTGATTCCGTTATTTCTTTTCGTCTATCAAGCCATCGTCGCCGCGGAGGAGGCCTATCTGCGCAACAAGTTCGGCGCTGAATATGACGATTATGAGAAATCCGTAAACCGCTATATACCGGCGTTATCGCGCGTTCGTGAGTCATTCGCGGGCATGCGCTTCGACTGGAGAAAAAGTATTAAAAAAGATCTCGGCACCGTCGTCGGTCTCACCATCGGACTGATCATGCTGCCGGTCTGGCGGGCGTACTTTCTCCTCGGTCGCGAGGCAACCGAAACCGCGGCGATACGAGCGCTCTGTGTGACCCTGGGCGTAGCCGCGCTTTACCTTTTCTTGCTGAAGCTCAAGAAGAGTGATCGGCTATTCAAAACCCCGACCAATCCGTAGATCTCAGCGCCCGCGCATCTCACTCTTTAGATCCTTCGGGCGGCTTAACCCTAATCCGACAAAACGTTTTCCGAGCGAAGCAGCGAATGAATTATCCCTTCTCCCCTTGTGGGAGAAGGTTAGGATGAGGGGTGTTCCATTCGGCGCTCTCACCTCATTTCTCTTCTCTCCCGTCAAGGGAGAGGATGCGAGTAGCTCACCGCCAGTGAGAAGTGCACCAAACATGGCCTTCGCAGGTCCGGCCCGGCCCTGCGCTTTCCTCAATTGGTGGCACGGCGAAAGCAATGTCGAATTAGGGTTGATCTTGACAGCCAGGGCCAGGTTCGCCTAGCGTCTATTCAAGGATCGCCAGACGGTTTCACCACGAAGGCACGAAGGACACGAAGTACAAACTCAAGAAAATTAACCACAAAGTGATTCATGATCTTACGCTCGCCCACAGAACATGAAAATGGAGGATTCC
>DASWHH010000228.1:0-3101 GCA_036398295.1 bacterium | reverse complement strand
CCGCCAACTGCTTACTGTCAATTGCTTACTGCCTACTGCTCACTGCTGCCTACTGCTAACTGATCTCTCAGCGACCATCCTCCGCCAGTCGGAATCCCTTAAACTGCCAGCGCTTGTCCGGCTGGAAGAAATTGCGGTAAGTGATGCGAATGTGATCCTGCGGCGTCGCACACGAGCCGCCACGCAGAACCATCTGATTGACCATGAACTTACCGTTGTACTCACCAAGCGGCCCCTCGATGCGGCGATAGCCCGGGTATGGCAAGTACGCACTGCCGGTCCACTCCCAGACATCGCCTAACATTTGCTGGAGGGATTCGCCGCCTTGCGTAATCGGCACTGGGTGGAGGTTATGGGTATCCCAGAAATTCCCGCCAACGGGACTCACTTTCGAAAGTCGCGCCGCCACTTCCCATTCGGCTTCCGTGGGCAACCGCTTCTTCGCCCACTGGGCAAAGGCGTCGGCTTCGTAGTAACTCACATGGCAGGCTGGTGAATTGGGATTCAACTTCTGCAAACCATTGAGGGTGAATTCGAACCACTCACCGTCGTGCTGTTCCCAGTAAAGTGGCGCCTGCCAGTTTTGCGTGCGCACGGCCTCCCAGCCATCGGAAAGCCAAAAACGGAAATCGCGATAACCGCCGTCGTCGATGAATTGCCGATACTCGCCATTGGTTACCAGCCGGTTCTGCAATTTGAAATCATTGACATACTGTTTGTGCAGCGGACGCTCGTTGTCATAATAAAACCCGTGATCTGCGTAGCCGATATCGTACACGCCGCCGGTAAACTCAATGACTTTGGCTGGCGGTAGTTGGCTCATCGCCATCATCTCATTAAACGCCACTCCTTTCATATAGGCGGGTCGCAACGGATTCTTGGCTAAAATATATTTAATGTCCGTAATCATTAATTCCTGGTGCTGCTGTTCATGGTTGAGGGCCAGTATCACGGTCGCGCTGAATTCCGGCCAATTCTTTTCGTCGATTTTTTCGATGAGCTCGCACATGCGCTCGGTGATGTGCTTGCGAAACTTCATGATATCGGCTACCGTGGGACGCGACAGGCTGCCGCGGCTCGGGCGCTCCACTCGCTGTCCGAAGGATTCATAGTAGGAGTTGAACACAAAGGCGTAGCCGGGATGAAACGGCTGGTAATCGCGCACATACTTATTCAAAAACATCGCTTCGAAGAACCAGCTGATATGTCCAAGGTGCCACTTCGGGGGACTGACATCGGTGATGGGCTGCGGAACGTAGTCTTCGATATCGAGCGGCTGACAAATGTCTTCGCTGGTTTTGCGTACGCGCAAAAAATATTGAACCAAATCTGAACGTTGCATGACGGACTCCGGTTTATGTTTGGAAAGGACTCGGTGAATATGTTAATTATTTCGTACCATGTCAAGCTTTAACTTCCTCCCCCATTTTCATTTTTTGTCGGATACCCTGCCCGCAGATCGGCAGGCGGGCGATCCGCCTCGCGGAAAAATGGGGGAGGCCAGGAGGGGGTCCGAAAAAACTCGTTTGATTTTAAGAACCATCAACCTTATATTTAAACCAAAATGCAGACTGCAATGCAAACGACGTTGGAAAATCAGCTCGCCACTTGTTTAATAAACTATTTTGGCGATAATTTGATTTCCGCTGTTTTGTTCGGCTCGCGGGCGCGCGGCGATGCACAGGTGGGAAGCGACTACGACATTTTTCTCGTGGCCAAAAATTTGCCGAAACGCATTCTTGAGCGACAAAGCTACATTCGCAAAGCCGTTGCTCTCAAATTTGAATATCGAATTTCACTATACGCCAAAACTAAGGGCGAGTTTGAAAAAGGCTTTCCGCCGCTCTATCTCGATCTGGCCGTGGATGGCAAGATTCTGTACGACAGAAATCAATACATGAAAAAGAAGCTCCGTCGCGTCAAGGAGATTATCAGAAAAGCCGGACTCTATCGCGTGAAGCGCAACGGCTATCACAGTTGGGAATGGACGCAACAGCCGGGGGTAAACTGGGCCATAACATGGGATGGTTTTTATGACGGCAATGGATGACGCAAGGTATCGGTTGCGGTTAGCGAAGGGATTTCTGAAAGAAGCGCAACAAGATCTGGAATTGCAGCGCTGGCGTTCCTGCGTGGATAACGCGCAACTTGCCATTGAAAATTCCGGAAAGACGATCCTTGCTGTTTTTGGCCCAACTCCTCACACCCATGAGCCAACAAAAGATATTCAGAAGCTGATAGACCAACAGAAAATTGATGAAAGCTTGCTTGATGATTTGAAGTTGATTTTGCCATTTTTTGATCAATTTGGCTTCGAAGAACATTTTAAAACCGACTATGGGTTAGAATCAGAATACATTGTGCCGTGGGATCTGTTTGAAGAAGACGACGCCCAAAAAGCAGTCCAGGCTGCTGAACAATGTCTTGAGTTAGCGGAAAAAACATTTGGTTTTTACTTCCCCGAACAATGAAGATGTAAACGGAATCATGCAAAATCATTCAATCGATTTTGAAAAAGACGTCCTCGACGCCAGCAAAACCTCGCCCGTAGTCGTTGACTTCTGGGCGGAGTGGTGCGCGCCGTGCCGCATGTTGGGACCGGTTCTCGAAAAACTTGCTAACGAAGCCGGCGGCGCGTGGAAACTGGTGAAACTGAATACGGAAGAGCATCCCCAACTGGCGGTGGAATATGGCATTCGCAGCATTCCGGCGGTGAAGATGTTTCACGATGGTCGGGTGGTGGCGGAGTTCATTGGTGCCCTGCCGGAAACCCAGGTTCGCAAATGGCTGGATGAGAACCTACCGAGCGTCTCGAAGCAACTCCTCGAGAAAGCGCGCTCAGCGCTGGCAGCCGACAACAAACCACAAGCGAAAGAGGTGCTCGAAACCCTGCTTAAGGAAGAGAGTAACAACGTGGAGGCAGTAGTCTTGTTGGCAGAAATTCTCTTTGAAGAGGATGCGGCCAGAGCAGCACAATTAGTTAAGGGGACACCGGTCGAGCACCCGCTTTACAATCGCGCCAACGCCATCACAACGCTTGGCAGGCTAATAAATGATTTTGAACAAATGGCCGACACCGCTAAGAAATCTTCTACGCCGGT
>DASWHH010000227.1:0-2310 GCA_036398295.1 bacterium | reverse complement strand
GCCTAGAAATCCGGTCGGAAAATGGATCGTGCGAGTAAAACATCCTTCGACTCCGCTCACCATGAAGCAGAATCTCTTCATGGTGAGCGGAGTCGAACCATGAAGTTGTGACGTTAATGATTTTCCGACCGGATTTCTAGGTCGCTTTCTAACCGTTTATGAATTGTTCCGACTAAGTAGTCCTGCGCTAAAATGTCCTTGCTATTGTAGCAGCTTTCATTTAATTTCCCACCGAACAATTCGGCTCAATCCGTTCCATCTCAAAACTTGTTGAGGCACCGTCATGTCCGAATCCAGCAATCAGCAAATCCGCAATTGGGGGTTGTTCTGTCATCTGTCGGCGCTATCGCTCTGGTTGGGTGTGCCGTTTGGCAATGTGATCATCCCACTGCTGGTTTGGCTCATCAAAAAGGACGATATTCCCCTTGTTGACCGGGAAGGAAAGGAATCGCTCAATTTTCAGATCTCTTTTACCCTTTATGGTACAGCCATCGGCCTGGTTGGAGTTTTGGCCATTCTTATGACTCTACCAGATCCATCTTTTCCTTGGTTACAGATCTCGGTGTTGGTGGCCGTGGTGATTTGCCACATCAGCCTGGTGATCTACGCCGCGATCAAAGTAAGCAACGACGAATCGTATAAATATCCCCTGACAATACGCTTTCTTAAGTGAAATTTCGGAGTTCTCATATGAGCCTTGGCAATGCAACTAGAATGATGTCTCAAACCGTGCTCATTATCATCGCGGCCGGGTTCTGCCATTGCAGCAATCCCGCTAACACCGAACCACAGGTCAGGCTGGTCGTCAGTTACAATCCTTACGCTGGCGTTGATTGGACGACCTGGCAGCGCTGTCTGTCCCAGCATCACGATCACACCAACGTGGAGGAGGCCAAAATCCGCGATTACGATGGCGCCGGTTACCAGGCGATTCCACTCCTTCACTACTCTGGTGTGAAATCTTTGACCTATACACGAAAAGAGCGCCTCTGGCCGCTTTCTAAATTTCTAAAAAAATATCCAAGTGATGAGGCGTTTTTAAGCACCTTGCAGAACGCGAAGTTCTTCATACCCAGCATGGAAGAGGTTGGGCGGCATCACATGACGTCACCCTTTCTGCTGGATTATCTCGAGCTGTACGAACCGCACTTAGACAGCCAATGGCAACCCTGGCAATACCGCAGCAATCAAGAGCTTATCGATTTGATCGCTCAGCATCGCGGGCTGGCACTGATCGCTCATCCAACTGAGAGCTTCGACCTCTATCAAAGCCTCTCCGGCTTTCACGGCCTGGAAGTTTATAGCGCAGCGATGAACTACAATTTCATCACCGGCAAAATTGGCCAGAATAAAAATGCCCATTTCATTCGGGTTTGGGACGATCTGCTTTCCAAGAAATCAACGCGCATCTTTGGATACGCGGTCAATGACTGGTATGGTCCGTTCAATCGCGAGGTGCGGGAAACGCACCCGAGAATTTATGACAGTGGTAAAACTCTGGCGCTGCTGGAAAACTATTCGTTGGAAGCCTATCGCCGCTCACTCGAGCAAGGATCATTTTTTGCCATCATGGACACCGGCATGGTGAAGGGCAACTGTCCTCAAATCCAGGAAATCACGGCCAGCCCCGACAGCATTTCCATAAGCGCAGTGAATGGCAACGTCCATTGGATTTTTAAGGGTGAGGTCATGCAATCGGGTTCAACTCTCAGTTTGGATAACCTACCTTCGGGAATGAATTACGTTCGGGCGGAAGTGAGAAATGAAAATTGCACGGTGTTCGTGCAGCCGTTTACGCTAAGCCCGGCGACCAGGGAGTGATAGCAACTTGAAGATCGCCGGGAAAACTGCTCTGATCACCGGGGCTGCGCGCGGCATCGGACAGGCGATTGCTGTCGAGTTGGCGCGACGGGAAGTGCATATTATCGGTGTCGATTTGGATTTGGAAGACTTGCAGGAGACGGCCAACCTGGTGACAGGGCTGGGTCGAAATTTCAAACCGTTCGCCTGCGATGTTGTGAACGAAGACGACATCCGCCGATTGGTATCGAAAACGCAGCAAACCGGCGGATTCGATATTCTCATCAACAACGCCGGGGTGCTGCCCAGCGGCCCATTCGATAGCCGCGATTTCGAGGCGTGGCGCAGGGTTCTCGACATCAACCTCACCGGCCTTATGGCCATCACCCATGCGACGCTGGCGATTTTGAAAGCGCGCGGCGAAGCGCACATTGTCAACATTGCGAGTGTAGCCGGAAAGTTCGGCACCGAGGGGGTCGCGGCTTATGCTGCCTCCAAGCACGGCGTGGT